>CAZKXD010000008.1:0-16831 GCA_964556765.1 uncultured Candidatus Saccharibacteria bacterium
TTGAAACAAAAAGAAGTTGCTAATCGTTTGATAGGGCCAACGGTTATTGTCATATTGGTATTGGTACTGTATGTCTTTAACGTGAAGAGCATTGTGGCGAATCGCGCCCTGTTGACGGGAATACATCTGAACGCCGCTCAAGACGCGAAATCTTCCGAAGAGCGCGACTCTCTTTTGCGAACCAATCTTCGTTCACTGCAGAAATCTCTTGAAAGCGGCTACTTGGGAAGGACCGAAACGCGCGAACAGCTTTCTGAAATTGCGCGCAATTTAAGCGATGCGCCCATTTCCTCAACAATAAAACAGGAATTTTTCACCGTGGCGCAGAGCGAGATGGAAAAACAAATACGCGAAACGCCCGAAAATTTGCGACCGCGGCTTTTCCTCGTCTCTTTGCTTACCAGCTACAGCTTATTTGAGGAAGCGGTTGCCGTCCTTGAAGAAGCCTTTCAAATATCAGACAACAGGCAGGATATGTATTATCTCTTGGCGAATTTGTATATAAATCAGGGCGATACCGAAAAATCACTCGCGGCGTTAAAAAAAGCGCTTGACCTTGATGAAAGCAATTTCCGCGCGCGAAAAATGTATGTTGGTCTTTTGATACGCATCGGGCGGGAAAATGAGGCAAGAGAATTGCTTTCCGGATTTAAAGAAGAATCGTATCGGTTTGACCCCATTATTATGAGTGCGTATGTAAGCGTTGGAAAGTACGATACATATCTTGCGTTTCTGGAACGGCAAATTACACGGGAGCCGGAAAACATACAGACATATCTTTCGCTCTCGGCTACATATATTGAAATAGGCGAGCGCAAAAAGGCGGTTACCGTTATTGAGCGGGCAATCCAAGCGTTTCCGGAATTCAAGACGCGCGGGGAGTTTTTCATACGGGAAATCAGGGCGGGGAGGAATCCTTGATATGGAATTATGAATTAGGAATTAAGAATCATGAATAATAGATTAAACGCAATACGGCTATAAATGTTTTTGGTTCATAATTCTTGCTTCTCGCTCCTTTTTCTTGCGATATTAAACTTTTGCCGAATGGGGATAAAATCGCTTGACATTTGAAAGGCCTTTTGCTAATATGGTGATATGAGTGTCCGGAAGAGTTCCGAACACCGCAAATGTCTGCGAAAATCCCCCTTCGGGGGGCTTTTCGTTTGCGGGACTTTGTGGTATAGTTTTCCCATGTTATCCATCGGCATAGTTTGAGTACAATACGACAATATCAATATAATGTTGTAGAAGATGCGAAGCTAATCCCGTTCTCCTTTACGATTAAACTTCCACCACCTCGCTACGGGCGCGCTATAGTGAGCCGCAACAGACAGGGCAGGATGGTGCGTTCCGTGTATTACAAATATGCGTATTTCTTTTGGAAATACGCATGTATTTTTTGTTTTTTTTGAGTTCATTTTCCGATGATATTGACCTGAGAAAAATATTATCTTATGTTGCGCAAATTTTATTGCTTCTTTTTTGTCAGACACATACAATTAGTTAATGAAGATGATTTTATCAACTTTTTAAATTAAAATAGAAAAACTTTTTTATGAACCTATCTTTAAAAACATCGATAGCCGTTAGCGCGCTCTCTTTGCTTGTCGTTGGTGGTATTTTTATTACCCATCTGGCAAAAGCGCAAACATCAGTAACCGTAAATGGCGCCACATATGACACTGTGCACGAAGCATTAGAATTTACTCTGCCATCTGATCGCGGAACAGTGAAGGGTGAGCAGATTGCTAAAATTCAAGTCATTTCTAAAACACAACGCGGTGATTACTGGATTGAAGTTGTTGATATGAAAGCACGAAATAATGGTGTGGAGGTTTTTGTGAAAGCATGGGATAAAAACAACAATCAAATTGGTTTTGGCAGAGACGGCACGGTTGAAATTGAACGTTTTGTTATTGTCAATCCGCCGATTCTTGTTCCCGATTCCACGGGAGACATCATCCAAGAGTGGACAGACGAGTTTACGGGAGAGGTAAAACAAAGAAAACTCAAAGAAGATCTACAGGAAGCGCTTTTACAGTCGTTGGAACATACCCTTTCGGTCAAAAAACAAAAATACGGGTCAGCATATATTATCAAAGGAAAAATTGGAAACACAACTCTCACAGCGTACCCCCAACCAGGAACAGGCACTGCTCCCATTGACGGACGCATGGCGCGAGGTACGGTAGACGAAACATTTTCAACGATTCATAATGGTGCTGGGCAAGCAGTGAGCAATACCGCCACCGACCAGCCGTTAGCAATTTCGGCGTCAGCAACAACCGACCAATTTTCTATTTTGCAACGTTGGGGATTTGGGTTTAACACAAGCTCTATCGGAAGCGATTCTATAGATTCAGCAATTTTCTCATTGCGCGGAACGAATGTGATTACACAATTAGGCACAACGGATTTAGATATTGTTTCATTTTCTCCAGCGGACGGCTCCAATTTCGCCTCTTCCGACTACGCTATCGCAAGTTTTGGAGGAACGCGGTTTGCCACAGGAATCAGCTCCGCGTCGTGGAGCACTACCGGATATAATGATTTTACTCTAAACGCAAGCGGCGAAAACAATATCAATAAAAGCGGAAATACATATTTTGGGGCTCTTTTTAAATGGGATCTTGATAATAATTTTACCGGAACATGGGGGTCGAGTCTGGTCCAGCGTTTTGAAGCATATATGGCGGATCAAACGGGGACTACGGACGATCCGAAGCTTGTTGTGGAACATTCAGCCGCCGTGCCCGCGTTGTCCAATCTTAACGCGTCAAGCATTACCTCGAGTTCCGCTGTCATCACGTGGGATACCGATATTTCATCTGACAGTGAAGTCACGTATGATACAGTATTTCGCTCACGGGTCTTACCTCCAACACTACATATTACTATTATGCTTCATCAACAAGCGCGGGTGGTATAACGGGTACGACAACCGAATCCTCATTTATAACCACCGCATTTGATTTGACCAACATTCGTGCGACCAACATCGGTTCAGGCTGGGCGGACATTAAATGGGCAACTGACTCTGCTGCAGACAGCAAGGTGTGGTATAGCTTAACCTCTCCCGTTTCGGCGACGAACTTTACGGAAGTATCAGACGCAACGGCAACCACAAGCCACAGTGTGTATCTTTCGGGGCTTCTTCATAATGCTATTTACTACTATATTACTGTTTCCTCCTCCGGGAGTAATGCCGCGACAAGCACCGAAAAACAATTTAACACCACAAGCACCGCGCTTTGCACTGAATAGTGTGAAAAATCTATGTATATGCTTTTTCATACAAAATCAATATTCCGCGCGGGAATAGCGACGATACTTTTTTGCTTGATGATGTTTGGCAATGCTTTGTATGCACAAGCGGAGTTTAATGCAAAATTTTTTGTCACTCAAGACAATGTATCGAGACCGACAATTCAGCCGAACGAATCCTCCGGCGCGCTTGTCTACTCAATCCCTATTGTAATTCCTCCGGGGAGGAATGGATTACAGCCGGATGTTTCGCTTCAGTACAATAGTCAAAGAAACAACAATAGCAACATCGCGGGTTATGGCTGGGATATTCCTATTCCGTACATAGAACGACTAAACAAAACGGGAACGGAAAATCTGTATACTGATAATAACTATGCTTCTTCATTTGACGGTGAATTGACCGTTATCGCGACGACTACATATATCAGTGATTATAGCCCTCGTTTTGCGGCAGAAAATTCAAAGAATTACGAATACTTTGAAAGCACTAACGTTTGGAAAGCAACTGATAGAGACGGTACCGTATATACATTTGGCACCACGACTGCTTCACGAATGGACAACCCATCCGACAGTACGCAGATTTTCAGATGGATGCTCAACGAAGTTCGTGACAGAAACGATAACTATATTACGTATGCATACACCAAAGATAGCGGGCAGATGTATCCCGCAACAATTACGTATACCGGTTATGGTGCGACAGAGGGCGATTTTGAAATTTCATTCGGCACCGAATCGCGAGTTGACTCTTTTGCGTCATATCGGTCAGCATACGCGGTTGAATCGCTATATCGCGTGAATCAAATTCTGGTCAAAATTGACGGCGCGTGGGTGCGAAAATATGACCTTGCGTATACCACGGGGGCAAACGGCGTGCGCTCCCTTTTAAGTTCGGTTACAGAGACGGGAAAAGATAAAGATGGAAATACAGCAGTGCTTCCAGCAATCACATTTACCTATCAATCGGGAAGTCCTGGGTGGTCAATAGACGCTACGTGGGATTCCCCAGTTAATTTTATAAAATCAAACAGCGGAGAAGACAACAGCGTTCGATTTTCCGAGATAAACGGTGACGGGCTCCTAGATATGGTTCAGGCGTATGGGTCGGCGGGACAGGGTTCGTGCAATACAAAAGATATATGGATAAATGACGGATCAGGATGGAACGACGGCGGAGGCGCCACCATTCCCGAGTGTTTTCGCATTAGTGATGCCGGGTATGACGATACAGGAGCTCGTTTGGGTGATTTTAATGGAGATGGATATACTGACGTCGTGCGCGCGTTTCAGGAAAATGGTTCCACAACTGAAAAATTTTATGTAAATAAACGTGATAAGACAGATTACACATTTGAGGAACATGCGGAATGGGATGTCCCTGTATATTTTTATGACTGGTCTTCAGGATATATACCCACATTTCTTGTGGACGCGAATGCGGACGGTCAAGATGACTTGATTAGTTCGGGGAGTGTGTATTTATTTAATGCAACTACAACTGGGTGGGATATGAGTTCTGCTGTATACGGTGATGCGGGAGCAACACCGGATGATCCCGCGGGGGAGACATACGCGGACGTAAACGGCGACGGGCTTGCGGATCACATTGTGTCGGCATTTCAAGAGGGTGTTGAAAATATAAAACATATAAATCTCAACAATGGAACAGGGTTTACCAACATCGCGTCCTCAACCCCGCCGCTCTATTTTTATAATGAACTCAACAATGACCAAGGGGTGCGTATTGCTGATGTGAACAATGACGGTCTGCCGGATATGATTCAGGGCACGAGAGACAGCGGAGACGCAAGTATATATAACGTATATGTAAATACGAGTACATCAACAATAAGTTGGATATATGATGCGGCACTTTCGTCAGCGCTTCCGGATATATATTTTACTCAGTTTAATGTGACCGGATATAATGATGGTGGCTGGCGTATTGCTGACGTAAATGGTGACGGGCTTACTGATTTTATCGGTACATACTATTATGCCGATCCTACGACAAGTGTTGATATTGAGACATATATAAATACGGGCAACCACGCTGATATTCTCTCGCAAGTAACGACCGCGCAGGGGGGCACGGTAGGTTTTACATATAAATCATCACTTGAATATAAAGACGCGGGAGGCGCAGTATTAAATACTGAGACACCCTCACCGATTATGGTACTGAACACGATTACGCGCAATGACGGCTTCAGTATGCCGATGACAGAGACAAAGGAATATGAAGGAGCTTTCTATTATTTTAATGAAGCCGACGACAGATTTTTCGCCGGATTTCACTATGCCACTTCTACTGATGCTGCTGGTAATCAAATTGCGACTCATTTTCATACGGCAAGTTCAACCGATAGCGGGCTTGGTGAATACGAGGATGATATTTCAAAGATATTCAAGCCGTATCGGGTGGAAACATATGATAATAACAATAATTTATTCTCAACGACTATCAATACATGGGACAGATATAATGAAGGCAACGATCGTGATTTTGTAAAATTGATACAGACGCTCAATTTCTCATATGACGGCAACAGCAGCCATAGAGATTCCGCCGTTTCGTTCTCTTATGATGATGTTACGCGACTTCTCACTCAGCGCGTAGAATGGGGCGAAGTCGCGGGTACTCAAAATGGCACATTTACCGACGTGGGAGCAGACAAGCGTTTTACGAATTTCACGTATGCCTCAAGCTCTCCCATTATCGGCATTGTCGCGGAGGAAATTACAAAAAATACCGCATCGACGACGGTGAAAGATATTAAACGCTACTATGACGGACTCACACTCTGGAGCGCGACAAAAGGCAATGAAACAAAACGGGAAATGTGGGAGAGCGGCTCCACGTATATTGATATAGAAAAAATATACAACAGCCTCGGCCTTGTCACCGAAGAAAAAGACCCGCGCGATAAAGCGACAACATTCGTCTATGACAGCAAAAGTCTTTATCCCGCGACGACGACAAATCCGGTCGGGCATATCGTTGAACGCTACTTTGACTATTCGTCGGGCAAACCCGAAAAAACCATTGACCCGAATGGAAGAGAGTTTGAAACAATCTATGATGGCTTAGACAGAGTAACGACAGAAAAAATCCCCGACTCTGATTCGCCATCCTCTCTCGTTACTAAAAAAACAATCGCCTACACCGACACTGTCGGCGCCCGAAAAACTTTAGAGACAAATTACTTGAACTCTGCGACCTCAACCGAAAGCTACACTTATCTTGACGGCTTTGACAGAAAAATTCAGACGCGGCAAGAAGCGGAAGACGCAAACACATATTCCGTTCGCGATTTTGAATATAATCTTCTCGGACTGCTTTCTAAAGAGTCGCTCCCTTATTTTTCTTCCGGTTCTGCGAAAGGAGCAACGACGACAGAAAGCAATCTGCACACCACGTTCACGTATGACGCGCTCCAGCGGCTCGCCACCACAACAAACGTTCTCGGCTCAACCGCTACGGCATACAACGACTGGTCTGCTACGACGACCGACGCACTCGGAAACAGCAAAGGCTTCGTCAATGATGCCTTCGGAAATCTGGTGGCGGTGAATGAGGTAAACAGCGGCTCAACGTACACAACCACCTACGACTACAACGCACGAAATGATTTGACCAAAATAACGGACTCGCTCGCCAACATTCGCAACTTCTCCTACGACGGACTCTCTCGGTTAACGCTCTCCGAAGATCTCCATGATAGTGCCGACACCGGCTTTGCAAGTACTACCTACGCCTATGACGCATCGGGAAACATTACCTCAAAACAAGATGGGAAACTCCAGACAATCAATTACACATACGACGACATAAACCGCGCGCTTACGGAGGATTACACGGACGGCGCGGGTACGGAAATGGAATACGGCTATGACTCCTGCGCAGAAGGAAAAGGGAGATTGTGTTCCGCAACAACAACGGACGCCGTCGCCAATTTTGCGTATAACGCTCTCGGAAATATTGCTAGTGAAGCTAGGGAAGCTAATGAAGCTAGTTATCTGACTACTTACTCATATGATCTACAGGGAAATATCACAGACATTGTCTATCCCGACTCTGGTACAGTGGCATACCGTTTCAATACGGCGGGGCTTCTTGAGACAGTGGAAACACTTCCGACATCAACTTCAACGCTTTCTAGTTTGACTGTGGGGAATATAAATTATGGTCCTACGGGGCAAATTACTGGACGTATGTTTGCAAATGGTGACGTATCTCTCTACACCTATAACCCCGATGAACTCTACCGACTCACAAATATCACCACACTTCACGGCACCACAACCCCATTTGATGGCACAAACTCAGTCGCAACAGCAGGAGCAACGAACGTACAGAAAAACGGCGCGGAGCTCATCGGGAATCTCGTGGATATGATGGGAGAGTCGGAGATAACCGTCGGTTTCCGCTACGGCCTCCTTCTTGACGACGACGACCCGTGGACGGCAACAACGACCACAACATCACTTACCGCTACAGGACCTTTCTCAATTTCTCTCCTCGGCCTAGACGACTTCAAGGACTACAGCTACCAAGCATTCATATCTACTTCATCCGATGCCGTTTACTACGGAGATCGGTACCGCTTTTACACGGCAGACCTCACCATGTCCATGCCGGTATTTAAATATCAAAACAGGGCTTGGGTACAAAGGAATTACGATAACTTTGGAACGCACGCCTCCACCACGGCAGGCACGCCGAATGCAAGCGGACTTGCACGATTCCTTACGCTTGAGAACTTCGGCTCCACTTCAACACCTGCATACGAATCAGGATATTGGTTATCTGATCCGTGGGATTTGAGTCCAATCACGAATGTCGAAGATTCATTCATTGAGTATTGCGCCTGCGCGAGGAATGGTGCCGATGTTACTGTCAAAGCCGCCATCACCACATCAACAAGCACAATCCCAATAGACAACGACTTCACTGTCGCCACGACGACCACAACAATTCCCGGCATTACCGCAGGCGACAACCTCTATGGCAAGTTCCTGTGGTTGAAGATTGAAATGGAGCCGAATACTGCGGCCACGGGGACGCCGTGTTTGTGCAGGATTAACTTGGCTATAAACAACGTCGGCACGACCACTTCAGCGCACAATGCGCTCCAGAGTTTGACGTACACGTATGATGCGGTGGGAAATATTACACAGATAAAGGATCTAAGTGGATTCGGCGGAGCAAAGACTGTCCAGTATACATATGACGACCTTTACCGACTGCTCACAGCCTCAACGACAGTGCCAACCGACGGGGGGTATAATCAAACGTTTACCTACAGCAGTATCGGAAATATTCTCACTGGACCGAGTGGGACGTACACATACGGAGAAACTGGATTTACTAATCCACACGCAGTGACGCAGATCGGTTCGTCAAATCTCACCTACGATGACAACGGGAATGTGACCGCATTCGGTTCAGATACGCACAGCTGGAACTATAGAGATCGGTTGACTAAATCCACAGTTGGTGGAACGGACACGTTCTATGGGTATGATTTTAATAATCTAAGAGTTACAAAAGGAGACGGAGTTGCAACGACCACATTTGCAAATATCTACTTCAACCAAAAGGGAGCAACGACCACAAAACACATCTTCGACAACAATGGGACCATTCTTGCTACCGTAGAAGGAAATGGGCAAGCAACCTCAACCAATTTCATTCACGCCGACCACTTAGGCGGAACAAATGCGATCAGCTCGGAGACGGGTGATCACATTCAAACTTTAGATTTTTATCCTTTTGGTGGAGAGAGGGTAAATAATAAAGCAGGATCGTTTAACGAACAGCTCCATTTTGCAGGGTATGAAAAAGATGCAGAAAATGACATGCACTATGTTCAGCAGAGATACTATGATCAAGACGTAGGAAAGTGGATTTCTATAGACCCCGTGTCACACAAGCTTGGAATGCCGGAGAAATTACTGAAAGATACAGGATGGTCGCAACGATTGTTACTTAAATATCCACAACTATTAAATTCATACAGCTATGTGGGAAATAATCCGTTGGTGTTAAAAGACCCCGAAGGAGAAATTGCTCCACTTGTGTTAGTGTTAGGAGTTTATGCAGTTACCCAATTAGGTATAAGCCTAAACAATGTTTATGTTGATTCAATAGTGGAGAATATTACAGGAGTTGATCAGGGTGTAGGATCTAATACTAATTTGGCAAAAGATACTTTGGGCGTTATTTCTCACTTTGGTAAATTTGCCGAAGCCCCAGCCTTAAATATTTTGCTCCCAATTTTAGATGTAGCACTTTACGTTGATGACTTTGGTAACAATTTCAAAAGAACAAAAGATGAGCTTAAATATTTTGTGGGTGAAACTTTTGGTAGCTTTAAGGAGAATACCAGTTCTCTATTAAAGAGCTCTTCAGCGCCGAGTGCAAAATCGTTTGGCGTAGGCAATACTCAAGGTAACTTTGTTGGAACTTATAACTTTGGGTCGGGCGTTGGAACTTATGATTTTGGTAAAGAGACTTGGGTATCTTCCACAAACAACAAAAGTAAAGATGAGGACAATTAAAATGTTGTGATATAATAACTGTATGGAAAATCTTTTTTATTTCTTGCTTGGACTATTGGGGCTTGCGATGCTAGTTGCAGGCGTTGTCGGTACTTTGAGCAAAAAGGGCGCCGAGAAACTTCTTCAAAGTAAATTTATTCTTGGCGGATTAGCATTTAGCAAGAAAATACACACCGAGGAAGAACAATATAAGCTATTAAGACGTTTTTACGGGCCACTTTATATTGTGGCTGGACTTATGCTACTTTTATTTTCTACAGCTATTCTAAAATAAGCCTCCCTGAATAACTGTGTGGAAATGGGGTCAGCCACCATTGTTTTCTAAAACCCGGTGGAAATGGGGTCAGCCACCATTGTTTTCTAAAACCCGTGGTGTAATTTTTAGCTCCAACAAAGCTACTCGTGATATAGTGTAGTAATGAAAAAGCGTTTTCTCTTTCTCCTCCTTTTTCTCCTACTTTCACCCCTGCAGGCTGTTTTTGCTAACGAAGCTAGCGAAGCTACAAGCTACTTTTCCGACCCGTGGGATTTGAGTCCAATCACGAATGTCGAAGATTCATTCATTGAGTATTGCGCCTGCGCGAGGAATGGTGCCGATGTTACTGTCAAAGCCGCCATCACCACATCAACAAGCACAATCCCAATAGACAACGACTTCACTGTCGCCACGACGACCACAACAATTCCCGGCATTACCGCAGGCGACAACCTCTATGGCAAGTTCCTGTGGTTGAAGATTGAAATGGAGCCGAATACTGCGGCCACGGGGACGCCGTGTTTGTGTCGGATTAACCTTGCAATAAACGATGTTGCGACAACGACGAGTGCTCATAATGCATTACAGCACGCTACATATACATATGACGCAGTGGGGAATATTACAAAAATAGAAGATCTATCGGGGTTTGGTGGACATCATACAACAAATTACACGTATGATGACCTATACCGACTGACGAACGCCTCCACCACCGTTCCGGCAGAATTGCCGTACAACAGAACGTATGCGTATGATCGGATTGGAAACATAACGAGCAATTATCTCGGAAGTTACACGTATGGAGAAACTGGATTTACTAATCCACACGCAGTAACAAGTTTGGCAGGAACTTCGCTGACCTATGACGATAATGGAAATGTGACGGCGTATGGGAGTAACACTTATGCTTGGAACTACCGAGACCGACTGACCAAGTCCGTCGTCGGCTCGAACACCACCTTCTACGGCTACGATCAGGATAATCTCCGAGTTACGAAAGGAGACGGTGTTGCTACAACAACTTTTATCGGCAAAATTTTCAACATCAAGGGGGCGACAACAACAAAGCATGTGTTTGATGATAAAGGAATTCTCCTTGCCACAATCGAAGGTAATGGTGATGCAACAAGCACTAACTTTATCCACGCTGATCATCTGGGAAGCACGGATATTGTTGACGACGAGGATGGGGATTTAGTTGAAGAAGTTTCGTATTTCCCGTTTGGAGAACAGCGTGTAAATACAACGGACACAGGATTTGTTGAACAACGAAAACACACAGGAAATGAATTTGATACGGAAAGCAACCTTACCTACGGCGAAGCACGATACAGGAATCAAGATATTGGGAAGTGGCTCTCTATTGATCCAGTGGTAGGAAAGATACCACCCGGAAATCAGAGAAGTTTTAAGCCTGGGGATAATGGTGTCAGGTACCCTTTTACACCGTTATCCATTATCCTTCGGGCGTAATTATTTTTTTTGATAAAGTTTGTTTGCAAAGGTAAGACGGGATCGGGATAGTGATAAAACCCCTCGGCGGGCTTTTCGTTTGCGGGACTTTGTGGTATAGTTTTCCCATGTTATCCATCGGCATCGTCGGGCTTCCCAATGTCGGCAAGTCCACGCTATTTAACGCGCTGACCAAACAAGCCGTTCCGGCGGAAAATTATCCGTTTTGCACCATTGACCCGTCGGTGGGGATTGTGCCTGTGCCGGATGAGCGTCTGCAAACGCTTGCCGTTTTTTCTCATTCGGCAAAAGTGATTCCCGCGGTTGTGCAATTTACCGATATCGCGGGATTAGTGAAGGGCGCGTCCACCGGCGAGGGGCTCGGCAATAAATTTCTTTCGCATATCAGGGAAGTTTCGGCGATTGCCGAGGTGGTGAGGGTGTTTGAAGACAAGGATATCATCCATGTGCATCAGGCGGTAAATCCTCTTCACGATATAGAGGTGATAAATTTAGAGCTCATTTTGGCGGACCTTGAAACGGTAACAAAGCGTATACACAACATTCAGAAAGAGTTAAAACGAAATGATGAAAAAATTATAAAGGAGCATAGCGTGTTGGAAAAAATCGAGCAAACGCTTGCGGCGGGGAAACTGGTGCCTCCGGAAGAATATAAAACAGAGGAGCAAAAAATAATTGCCAATCTCCATCTCCTCTCCGCAAAACCGATTCTGTATATTTTAAACACGAAGGGAGCGACCGAGTTTCCCAAAACGCTGTCTGACTTTTTTATAAAAGAGAAAACGGAATATGTGATGCTTGATATTAAAACAGAGCGCGAGCTTTCTGAATTAAACGGAAAAGAAAGCGAAGAAATGCGCAGAGAATTGGGGATGGCGGAAGAGGGTATACGCACTATTGTGAAAAAAGGATACGAAATTCTTGACCTCATAACTTTTTTTACTACCGGAGAAGATGAAACGCGCGGATGGACTATCGCGCGCGGCTCAAGCGCACCTGAAGCGGGCGCCGCCATTCATTCCGATTTTAGAGACAAATTTATTCGCGCCGAAGTCATTGCATATAACGACCTACTCTCTGCCGGATCATACGCGAAGGCGCGGGAGAGGGGGCTGGTGCGGACAGAAGGAAAAGAATATGTGGTCAAAGACGGTGATGTCATTGAGTTTAAGATTTGAAATATAAATTATATATTGTATAATTTTGGGTTGTATCTGCATATTGATGCCAAAATATAACCACAATCAAATAGAGAAAAAATGGCAGAAAAAATGGGCGGCGGAAAAAGATTTTGAGGTTCCTGACGATGCCGCTCAGAAAAAATACTATTGTCTTATTGAGTTTCCGTATCCATCGGGCCAAGGGCTTCACGTGGGGCATATTCGGAGCAACACGGCGATGGATATTATCGCGCGCAAGCGGCGCGCGGAAGGATATTCTGTTTTGTACCCCATTGGATGGGATGCATTTGGGTTGCCTACCGAAAATTACGCGCTTAAGACGGGGATTCCGCCGCAGAAGGTTACAAAGCAAAATACCGATAATTTCAGAAAACAGCTCAAACGGCTCGGATTTTCATTTGATTGGTCTCGCGAAATAAATACCACCGACCCTGCATATTATAAATGGACGCAGTGGATTTTTTTGAAGTTATTTGAACATGGTCTCGCGTATAAAAAGAAAATGCCCATTAACTGGTGTATTGATTGTAAAACAGGATTGGCAAACGAAGAGGTCATTGATGGAGTATGCGAGCGATGCGGAGGCGCCGTTGAAATGCGAGAGAAAGAACAATGGATGCTTAAAATTACCGAATACGCCGACCGTTTAGATAAAGATTTAGACACGGTTGATTATCCGGAAAAAATAAAAATTCAGCAAAGAAACTGGATAGGGCGTAGTGACGGAGCTGAAATAGAGTTTCAGCTCCGTCACTCGCAGAAAAATGCAGAACAAACGCAGAATGACGCAGAAAAAAAATTACGCAACTCAGAAGTTTTAACTTCAGTCAAGGTGTTTACCACGCGAGCGGACACGCTTTTTGGCGCAACATATCTTGCGATTTCACCGGAAATCGCAAATTCAAAATTTAAAAATCAAAATGCAAAATCACAATTCAAAATTGAAAATTGGAACGAAGTTGATGATTATATAAGACGAGCTTTGGCGAAAAAAGACATAGATAGAGTTACAGAGACGGGAGAAAAGACGGGGGTGGAACTCAAAGGTATAAAAGCGATTAATCCCGCAAATGGTGAAGAGATTTCCGTGTGGGTGGCTGATTATGTTCTCGGTGGATATGGCACGGGAGCAATTATGGCGGTGCCCGCGCATGATGAGCGCGACCACTCTTTTGCGAAAAAATTCAATCTGCCGATTGTTGAAGTGATATACGGAGAGCACACGGATGGCGCTCCGTATTGCGGCGAAGGAACGCTCGTTAATTCGGGCGAGTTTGACGGGCTTTCAACCGAAGAAGCAAAAGAAAAAATTATCGCGCGCGTCGGCGGAAAGAAAAAAGTGACATATAAACTTCGTGATTGGGTTTTCTCACGACAAAGATATTGGGGGGAACCAATCCCGCTCGTTTTTTGCGCGGAGTGCAAAAAACGAGCGGAAACGATTGACAAAAAACAATTAAACGTTGGGGTCAATGGTCAAAGGTCAATAGTCAAAGGTTTTAATTTCGGAGAAATTACGAATCCCGGTTGGGTTGCGGTTCCTGAAGACAATCTTCCCGTTGAACTTCCAAAAGTAAAATCATATGCGCCAACGGATACGGGGGAGTCTCCGCTCGCCGCTATTTCAAAGTGGGTAAATACGAAATGTCCGAAATGCGGCGGCGCGGCGCGGCGCGAAACCGATACAATGCCGAATTGGGCGGGGTCATCGTGGTACTACCTCCGCTATTGTGACCCCCACAACAATAAAGAGCTTGCCTCAATGGAAAAATTGAAATATTGGCTGACCGCTCGCCCCGTTGGAGGTAGCGAGGGCTCGCAGCGTTTAGCCTCTAATGGGGTTGATTGGTATAACGGCGGGATGGAGCACACAACACTGCACCTTTTATATTCCCGTTTTTGGCATAAATTTCTTTTTGATATCGGCACAGTGCCGACCGTAGAGCCATACGCGAAACGAACATCGCACGGATTGATTCTCGCCGAGAGCGGAGAGAAAATGTCAAAATCAAAAGGCAACGTGGTCAATCCGGATTCCATTGTGGAGATTGTCGGCGCTGACTCGCTTCGTTTATATGAAATGTTTATGGGCCCATTCTCGGAACCAATCGCGTGGAACACAAACAACATTGCGGGAGTCCGGAGATTTATTGAACGCCTCTACGCGTGTATGTTTCAGGCAACGGATACGGAATTGTCAAAGAGCATTGAAATCTTAATGCATCAAACCATAAAAAAAGTGGGGGATGATATTGAAGCAATGAAATTCAATACGGCGGTGAGTCAGATGATGATTTTTCTCAACGCGCTGGAAAAGGAAAACACAGTCTCACTGCGGGCATATCGGACGCTCGTTCGTCTTTCTGCGCCGTTCATCCCCCACGTGACGGAAGAAATCGGGGAGCATTTGGGAGAAAAAAATTCTGTTCATAAAATGCCGTGGCCTCAATATGATGAAACAAAAATCACGGGGGATATGATGATTATTGTGGTGCAAGTGAATGGCAAGGTTCGCGGTCAGTTTCAGATTTTAAGAAGCGAGTCGGAAGAAAGCGTGAAAGAAAAGGCGCAGGCACTTGACAGCGTCACAAAATGGGTACAGGGTAAATATATACAAAAGGTTATTTATATAGCGGGCAAACTGGTCAATATCGTGGCCGATTGATATCAGTTATATAGTATTTATATAGTATATGGGGCATTACAATATTAAAAACAGAGAAGGGGTTGACTCTTTTAATCCAAGGTGCTAGTATTATTAATTCAAAAAACAAATGAAAATACTTACTTTTAAACCCAAACAGGTCACAAAAAATTTACTTTTGGTGCTACCGACTCGCGCGCAAGACGTTGTTGCGAGCAGGTTCGGTCTGGGTAAAGACCCCAAAAAGAAAACACTTGAATCTATCGGTGAAACATATGACATCACGAGAGAGCGGGTGCGCCAAATAGAAAGTTTTGCTCTCAACAGTATCAGAAAATCTGAAGCATACAAAAACGAAAAGGACACGTTTCAGGAAATGCATGACCTGATTGATTCATTGGGTGGAGTCATCGCGGAAGAAGATTTGCTTGAGTATGTGGCGCCGAATAATCGCGAGCTTCAAAATCACGTATATCTCTTGCTGGTTTTGGGGGAAGCGTTTGATAAAAAAAGGGAGGATGCTCACTTCAAACATCGCTGGGTACAAAATGAAGAAACGAGTCAGCATGTGCACCGCGCGCTTCACGATTTATATAAAAATCTTAATGAGAACGACCTCATTACCGAAGATGAGATAATGGATATGTTCGCCGAGCGCTTGAAAGAAGTGGCGGAACGGCACAGAAAAGACGAAGAAACGCTTCGGCGCTGGCTTAACATCTCAAAAGTTATTGAACAAAATCAACTTGGAGAATGGGGTCTCGCGTCTTCGCCAAACATTAACGCGCGCGGCGCGCGAGATTATGCGTATCTGGTTATTAAGCGTCACGGATCTCCCCTTCATTTTACCGAAGTCGCGAAGCAAATCACCAGTCTTTTCGGAAAACCCGCGCACGTTGCAACGTGTCACAACGAGCTTATAAAAGACAAAGATCGTTTTGTGCTTGTCGGTCGCGGAATCTATGGGCTTACCGACTGGGGATATACGAATGGCGTTGTGCGCGATGTCATACGCGGCATACTGCAGGAACATGGCGCGCTTTCCAAAGACGATTTAATTGAGAAGGTTCTTAAAGAGCGATATGTGAAAGAAAATACGGTTTTGGTTAATTTGCAAAATAAAAAGTATTTTAAACGGAATGAAAATGACACCTACTCCGTACTATAATATCCGCAAATACTATAATTCGCGGATATGTTTGGGGCTTTTTACGCAAACGTATTAAAAAACATCCCCGCGCCCCGTATGGGCGCGGGGATGTTTTCAAAAATCGCTTTTTGCGGTATATTTAAATAATGCAGTCAATTCTTGATTTTCTTTTTGAAAGCTGGGGCGCGCTTCTGATACACGCTTCTTCATATTTTATTTTTGCCTTGCCGATAGTGCTTGCGCCGGTCTTTTGGCATATGTGGGTGGAAAACAGGCGCGAGCGATTT
>CAZKXD010000009.1:0-6615 GCA_964556765.1 uncultured Candidatus Saccharibacteria bacterium
GTTCCGATTAGGTTCGGCTTTGCGCCGCCGCCGAATTTCATGCCGGTTGAAAACTGGCGCACCGCAGAATTACTTTTAAAATAAAAACCCGATAAAATCTAGTCGGGTTTTTATTTTTCAAATAGACTAACCGAATATCGCAACAACTTTATCTATCTCTTGTTGTGCTTCGGGGTCTTGATTTACGACATCCCAACCTCTATCGTAGTTCAATAGCCGCTCATTATCACCACCTTCAGTTTTTCTATAAACTCCCATTTTAGATATTCTACTGTAGATGCCAATACCGTGTTCGCTTGGTACTACGGAATACTTCATTTGAAATTCGAGACCTCCTTTTTTTAATGTTACCCAACCACCCATACCATCAATCTCGATTTCGTATCCATTATCTTCCGCTAATTTCTTTAGAGCTTTCCCAAATTGTTCTGTCTCTTGTTCACTTAATTCTTGAAACTTTGATTTTTCCATTAACTCTCTGGCTTGGTCTCTCATTTTGCTCAGTTCACTCATATCAAAATTCGGGTCAGACAGTCCTTTTGTAAGTTTTTCCATCATCTTTTTTTTGAGCTCCCCTAGCTGACGAGCTGCTTCTTCGGCTTCTACATTCCTTTTTGCGCGAGGGAAAACACTTTCAATATTAGTTGTTCCTAATTGTCTTAAAAGATTTACTCTCTCTTGCATTTGACTTTCCATTTGCTGGGTCAAATCACTGACTAGCTCTTCGGTGTCTTCTTTGACCAAACTCTTATCTTTCCACTGATTCAGAAATTGATAAAACCGTTCGTATTTTTTGTTTGTTTCTATTCCATCCGACAAAAGTTTTTTGTATCTTTCCTCTGGCGATTCTAGGCTAGAATTTGGTCGTTCAATACTCATAGAAATATTAGCTAAAGGTTAATAATTTTTGGCGACTATCTTAAATCCTTTATATCAAAGCCAAGCGCACAACATCCATAGACCTATTTTAGCAATTTTTCGACACCCGCATCAAGTACTTTTGGTAATGTGCACACACATATGGCGAGCTATTGACATAACTAAACTGTTGTGATAATGTTGCAAACGAAACCAAGCGGGAGGTAACAGATGAGAACAGACCAAATAAAAAAAGATCACCCTGAACTGCTTGAGGGTGAAGTCTTTTTGACAAATGCCTCCGATGAAAATTTTGGGTCTATCGGGTGGCTAACAAAACGAATGGGCGTCGTTGCCTACGACATCAGTGGCAAACGCATTAAAGGAGTGTCCCTGTATTTGTTCAGAGGACGGAACTGGTAACGGAGGGCGTTGACCCCGACAATTTGTGACAATTTGCGGGACTAATTGAAAATCCCACCCCAAGCGGTACGATAACATCAAGCCGCTTTTTTGTTAAAACCTCCACCCACCTCTTAAAAACCTCTCTTTTTTTCGTTTCTTTTTCAGCCATAGGTTTTTGTGCCTGCGCCGCCTCGGTTCGATTCTCCTTTCGCAGTGAACCCCAACAAAACCCCCGCAGAGCGGGGGTTTTGTGTGCTTCAAGTGCACTTTTATAGACGATGTTAGAACCTCTCTGACAGTTCTAAAAACATCAAGGGCCTTTACAAGTATTTAAATATATGCTAATATTGTGCCAGATTGTAAGTGCCCAACCAACGACATAAGGAGGCAGCAAATGATGGGATTTGCTAGTGATTATTTCGATATCGCAAAAAAGAATGAAGCGGTATTCAGAAACGTGTTGAGAGACTTGAGGAATAACAGAAGTCAAAGGCCTATGGGATTCTATGTTCCTGAAGATTTGGAGACGGAAGCGGGTCTTGATGTGATCTTTGAAAAATATTCCCGCGGGAATAGATACGGAAAGTTTACAATAACAAACTTTCAAGTGGATCTTTCCCAAAGAACAGCCACTATTGAGTTCAAAGATGTGGCCTGCCTGTCGGGTGGCGGCGCGGGGTTAAGATACTTGGTTAAGGGCAATTCTGTTGAGTATCAAAAATCAGAATATACCATGAGGAGCTAATTTGATCCTCGCTCCTTTCTTTGGGGTTTCGCTAAAAACGAACCCCTTTTTTTAATTAAGTTAGAACCTCCGCTCAACCACCCAAAAACCGTTTCTTTTTCAGCCATAGATTTTTGTGCCTGCGCCGCCTCGGTTCGATTCTCCTCCCGTAGTACACCCCAACAAAACCCCCGCAGAGCGGGGGTTTTGTGTGGTGTATGCGAGTAGCGGGAATCGAACCCGCGTCCTTTGCTTGGGAAGCAAATGTACTGCCACTATACTATACTCGCAAAATTATCTAAAAACACTCAATATTGAATCAAATATGCGTCCCGCGCGCCCGCTCGTTTGCTCTTCTTTCTTCTTTATATCAACAAGAAGCGGCGGTTCAACGATAATAACGACATCTTCCCCCTCTTTTACAAAACCAAACGTGTTACGAATCTCGTCTTCAATCCCCCGCTCTGTTTGTAACGCATGAACCTTGTCTTCTATATTTTTTTCCCGATTTTTTAATTTTTCAAACGCAACAAGCGCCGCCTTGTAATCACGCGCCGTTTCCAGATATTCAAAAGACATTTTTATGGTCGCATACCCTAAAAAAAATATGCCTACCAATAAAATACCCGCCGTAAGCGGCGAATACAAAATCTTTCTGTTCCTTGTTCGTTTTCTGAAGTCATTTGTCATACGCAATACGCTTATATTGGAAGTATAGCGTGAATATGGTATATTAGGAATATAATTGCGATAAAGCGCTTATTTATATATTGAATATGCTTTTAGGAAAGAAAAATAAAAAAATCGTCAAAAATGTATGGATCGCCCTCGGCATACTGGTTATTATCAGTATGATATTTCTCTATACGCCCATCTTTTACTAGGGTTTAGCGATTAGTAATTAGGATGTACAGTATAGAAAAAATCTAGTAGTCCAGACGTCCGCCAGCCGGTGAAGTCTGCGCTCTATTCACTAGACCCTAGTGGCTATTGGCTAATATCTACTCGCGTTTAACCACCCCGATACCATGACGCGAGGCGTCAGCTATGGGACGAGAATCGGTGTTTTGATTTTATTGCTTGTATGAACAACATTCGTAATTTTTCCATTATCGCTCATATTGACCACGGCAAGTCCACGCTTGCCGACCGCATGCTTGAAATGACCGGCACCATTGAAAAGCGAAAAATGAAAGAGCAGGTGCTTGATTCTATGGAGCTTGAACGCGAGCGGGGAATTACCATAAAAATGGCTCCTGTCCGGATGAATTATTCTCTTCGTGATATTTCCTATGTTCTCAACCTAATTGATACGCCAGGACATATAGATTTTTCATACGAAGTGTCTCGCGCGCTGAAGGCGGTTGAGGGCGCGGTCCTTTTGGTGGACGCGACACAGGGCGTGCAAGCGCAGACGCTCTCCACGCTTGATACCGCGCGAAATATGGGGCTTACGATTATTCCGGTTGTGTCAAAAATAGATTCGCCGCTTGCGCGCATTCCTGAAGTAAAAAATGAAGTTGCCGCGCTTCTTACGTGTCCCGTTGATTCGGTGCTTGAAGTTTCCGGAAAAACGGGAGAAGGCGTTGAAGCGCTCTTAAACGCAATCGTGGAAAGAGTGCCTCCGCCGACGCTCGCAGACAGTACGCAGACAGTCGCAGAAAAAGAACAAAGCGACTCTGCGCATTCCGCGTTCGTTTCGCAAAGTTCCGCGAATACTCTCCAGGCGCTGGTGTTTGATTTTCAGTATTCAAATCATCGCGGTATTGTGCTGTATGTGCGGGTATTTAACGGTACGATTAAAAAAGGTGATGCTTTGATTTTTAAGGTTACCGGCGACCGCTTTAATGTTCTTGAGGTCGGCGTTTTTACGCCCGAAGAAAAATCGGTGGATATATTGTCTGCCGGCGAAACCGGATATGTTGTAACGGGTATTAAAAAAATGGATAAAGCGGTTGTCGGCGACACGGTGACAGGGTTTAAAAATCCGCTCCCCGCGCTTCCGGGGTATAAAGATCCGGCTCCCGTTGTCTGGGCATCGGTATATCCCGAGAGTCAAGACAATCTTGATGTGTTGCGGAGCGCGCTGTTTCGTTTAAAACTTTCAGATTCGGCGCTTTCTTTTTCCGAAGAACAGTCGGGGTCTCTCGGAAGAGGTTTCCGGTGCGGTTTTTTAGGAATGCTTCATTTGGAAATAATCATAGAACGCCTCAAGCGCGAGTTTCGCGTGCCACTCATTGTCACATCCCCGTCTATCGTATATGAAATCGACCGCCCAAACGGAAAGCGGGAAAAAATTTACTCCCCATCGCAACTTCCCGACGAACACTCTTTTTCAAAAATATATGAGCCGTGGGCGTTGCTCACGATTATCACCCCGCAGGCATATATAGGGGATATCGTGCAAACACTTCACAAACACGAAGGGATTATGGGGGAAACACATTCATTCGGCAACGACCGCGTGTCGTTTGAAGTTGATATGCCGCTTCGCGAGCTTATGCGTAATTTTTTTGATGAATTAAAACGGGTATCGTCAGGATTTGCTTCTTTTTCGTATGCGATTACCGATATGCGAGAAGCGGATATTGTGCGGCTTGAAGTGCTTGTCGCGGAGGAAGTACAGCCGGCATTTTCAACCATTGTGCCGCGCGCGCGAGTAGAGGAAGACGGCAAGAAGCTCGTTGCGCGCTTGTACGAGCTTCTTCCGAAACAATTATTTCCGATAAAAATACAGGCGCGAGGGCTTGGCAGAATTCTTTCCTCAAAAACGCTTCCCGCGCTTAAAAAAGACGTTACCGGCTATTTATACGGCGGAGACATCACGCGGAAGCGAAAACTATGGGAGAAACAAAAAAAGGGGAAAAAGAAATTGCAAGCGCGGGGTAGTGTGGAGATCCCGCACGGTGTGTTTTTGAAGATGGTTAAACGCGAGTAGCAATCAAAAGAATTATAAACAACGATTCATTCGTATCGCGTAATCAAAACACCGATTCTCGTCCCGTAGCTGACGCCTCGCGTCATGGTATCGAGGTGGTCAAGATGAGCGACAACTGAGAAGTTCTGAATGTTGTTTGCGGTCATTATTAAAAAGATACCCCGAAACAAAGCTTTTCCCAAACTTGACAGGTTGCTATAATCAATGGTTTACTATAAATAGTAAGCAATGAGGAAACCGGGAATAGCACAATGACAATCACAAAAAGTCGTCCACCATCGGTACAACCGGTTGATACGCATTTTCCAAATCGGGTGTTTCATAGAGATATCCGGCGCTGGGGACCATACGAAGAAAAATTATTACGCGAAGCATACCCCGTCGGAGGAATATCTGCCGCCAAAGAAAAGTTGCCACACCGTTCCGAAGCATCAATCGTTGATAAAGCAAAAAAACTCGGACTATCGCGGTCGGGCACCGGAAAAATGAAAAGCTGGACCGGTCTTGACGAAACAAGGTTGCGACGCTTATGGGGCACCGCACCAAGAACACACATAGAAACAGAGCTGCCCGGCAGAACGTGGAAATCAATCACCTCTAAGGCGCGAAAGCTCGGTCTCTTTCGTCAGCGGTTTGCCCGCACCTCAAAACAAGAAAGCGGTAATCAAATAATCAGTGAGATCGGGAAACGAATGCGAGCATGGGGTCTTACCTTCACAGACTTAGATGATATGGCGAATGTAAGAAGAAATGTTACCGGTCCATGGTTCCGGTCTAAGACAGAGCCAAAGTTGCGTTCAATTCAAAAAGTGGTTGAGGCGCTTGGCGGCACACTAACTATCGTGTGGGAAAATTCAGATTAATAAAGGCTTTTTCAAGACGTGCCCTTGACAAACGGGTAACACGCACTCTATAATGTTAAACAGAACAAATGGAGGATTTCGGAGATGAAAGAAACGCTGGTCTATAAAGCAATCCTGCCGATTGCTATGGCAATGGTTTATCTTGTTGTGACATTTGTGTCTGCGACCGATGAACCGGCGTACGCCGTAATGACCACCTCGATTTTTACGTTTGTTATTGGATTTTTTATGATGAGCATGTTTAACAACGTATCTTCGCCGCTTGGAATGCTCGCCCATACCGCCGCCACCGTTCTTGCGATGATGACTGTTTTCGTCAGGATTAAAATCGATTCAAATTATTCTCTGCCATTTGATATATTGCTCACAGCGACAGAATTTACCGCCGTACTCGCCGCAATTATGCTCAAAAAACACGCGGGGCTCCGAAGCTCCGAACTGCTTCTCATCTTTTATTCCGTGTCGTGGGTGACCTCTATCGGTTTCTTATTTTTCTTTTTTGCAATTTCCGCCTTTCTTAAGGGAGGAATCGCTCTTGCGTTCGCAACCGCTCTTCCGCTTCTTCTCTTGTGGCACGAGAAGAGAAAAGAGCGCGCGGAGATGCTGAAAGAAAACGGGTCCGATACCGAGCTGGGTATCGGAGCATAGAACAACAAGAAAAAATTGCCAAAAAATAGCGCGCCCCTCTGCATATGCAGAGGGGTTTTTCATACTTAGCTCAATCCTCCCTGATCCGGCGCAACAGGCTTTGTTTTCCAGAATTTGTGATGAAGCGCAATGCCGACTTCCGAAATTTCTTTGTTTCCTAAAATCTTAAGGAGAATAAT
>CAZKXD010000009.1:6646-16385 GCA_964556765.1 uncultured Candidatus Saccharibacteria bacterium
CAAGAAATCCCTGCAAAAATATTCCCCAAAACGTATTAATATCAAACACATTGTCAAAAACGCCCAAACCCTGATATGCGATAAATCCCATAAAAACAGAAGCATACAAACTGTGACGGAATGTCAGAGAAAGCTCGGCCTCTCTGATTAAAAATTCTTTTTTAAAAAAGCTCCACAATACAAACACATTCAAAAGCGTTCCGATGGAAAACGCGAGCGGAAGCATAATAATTGACGTTCCGGGAACATCTGAAATCCTGAACAATGATTCAATGAAATATCTGAAAAATTCAGACGCGGAAAAAAGACGCATAAAAAGAAAAGCGAGCCCGATAATAACAATGGATGAACAAACATTGATAATAAGCGGGGCGCGTGTTTTCCCCGCCGCATAATATCCACGCACAATCAGCAATATAACGCTCTGCGCAATGACCGAAAGAGAAAACAACGCGAGCGCGGCGGCGGTCAGTCGCGTTTCCGGCCACCCAAATTCACCGGTACCCAACACCGTTCGCACGATTTGCGCGCGCAAAACAATAAAAAGCACCATTACCGGAAAAGACCAAAAAATAATGTGGCGCAGGGCAGAAAGCACTTGTCCGATAAACGCCGTGCGATTGCCGTCCGATATCATTCGCGCGAGAATCGGAAATGCCGCAACGGAATATGAAACACCAATGATTGAAAGCGGCACCGATTGCAGATTATAAGAAAAGTTAAAAATAGAAATAGCGCCCTCTCCCAAAAACGACGAGAACGAAACAAAAACAAGAAGGACGATTTGATTGGTTGAAAGCGTAAGCGTCCTCGGCAATGAAAGCAATAATACGTTTTTAATTTCGGAAAAATCTATGCGCGCGGAAAAACGCGGAAAAAAATCTTGACGAATTAAAACGGGAATTTGAATAAGCACGTGAAACAAGGCGCCCAACACCACCCCGTACGCAAGTCCCTGAAGCCCCACGGCGGGATAAAACAAAAGTATTCCAATGATAATCCCGACATTGTATAGCACCGGCCCCATTGCGTACACAAAAAAACGCTTGAGTGTTTGCGTAATGCTTGCAAAAAGTCCGGAAAGCCCCAATAAAATCGGGGACAAAAGCATAATGCGTGAAAGAATGATAAGTTCCTGCCGCGCGTCAACAGAAAGTCCGGGCGCCACGGCAAAAGACAACAGTGGCATCAGAAAAAAAACCAAAACGCTTACCGCGATAATCGCGCCAAAAAACACCGTAAAAACGGCATTAAAAAATCTCCGCGCGTCCTCGCCCGCCTCCAGCCGTCCTACGATAAACGGAATAAGAACCGCCGACGCGACAAGCGACGCGAGAGAAATATAAATAAAATCAGGTATACGAAAAGCGGCATAATACACATCCAGCATTTCGCTCGCGCCAAAATTGTGCGCCAACAAGCGGTCGCGGAATAACGCGAGTACTTTTGCCAACAGCGCAAAAGCGCCAAGGAGATACGCCGCCTCATGAAGCCCGCGTATCTCCTTATGCAGAATGTTAAAAAACCGCTGTATCATGTCCGAAAAATCTTACTCTTCAAACGGTGGTTGTGTAGATTCGCCCGGAGAAAGCAATTTGCCGGAGCCGGACGATTTCCCCTTTTGGGAATTAATAACCCCAAGGACTCTTTGCACCTCTTCGTTGCCGGGATTTGTTTTTTCCAAATCTTCAAATTGCGTACGCGCATCCTCTATGCGTCCCGTATTGTAATAACTGAGTCCCAGAAAATATTTCGCGTTTGAAAATTGTGGATTGATGGAAACCGCGCGCTCAAACGCGGACTGCGCGCCCTCGTAATCCGCCTTATTAAATTTCAACAATCCGAGTTGCAGGAAAAGACCCGCGTCATTCGGAGCAAGCATCCCCGCTTGCTCAACAGACTGAATCGCCTGCGGTATGTTTCCTTCGGCAAACTCAAGCTGTGCCAGAAGAAAAATCGCATTTGCATAGTCGGGTTTCATCTGAAGCGCCTCTCCGATATATCGCCGCGCTTCATTGTTATTTCTGTTGGAAAGTTCAAGCCGCGCTCGTTCAAGAATGATGAGCGGATTCCGTGGATTTCTGTTCTGTGCCTCGGTAATGCTTATGAGCGCGTTATCATACGCGCCCGTCACAAACGGAACGACAGAGCCATACACGCGGAAAAGAGCAACCCAGTTTGCATAATTGGTTTCATCAAATTGAGTTGCGGACTGCCCGGCGTTTATGCCCGCACCCAAAAGCGACTGGAATTCCGCGCGCGCGGATTCCGGAGAAACATTCTGTCGCGCGAGCAAGCGGGCAATCTGGTTTGTTTTAATTTCCGCAAGCCCTCGATAGTATACGTCCGATTTGTTTTGTGTAATGGATTTGTTGATTAATTCTTCCGCGCGCTCCACATCTCCCGCAATGCTAAACGCGATGCGCGCAGAGTGAAAATGTGCGAGCGCAAAAGCCTGCCGCGCAAGCGAGTATACAGACATTATCGTGCTAACCACAAGCACCGTAAGCAACAGCACGGAAACAAAACCGGTGCGCGGATGCTCAAAACACGAAAACGAGTGCTTTTTAATTTTACCTTCTTTAACGGCAACGCCGATAAAAATTCCGGTCAGCAAAAAAGCGAGCGCAAACAGTGTAATGTTGGGAACATAGAAAAATGACACAATCCACAAATACGCCGCAAGCACAAACGAAGAAAAGAGCGCGTATTCGTTTTGCACCGGTGAAGAAAAAAAGAGAAATCGCAATCCATAAAAGAAAAACAGAAGGAGAAATAGAGCCCACACCACCGCGCCCAACACGCCGCTTGTCACCGCGAAGGTCGGCACAAGCCCTATGCCTGCCCGAAATTCAGAATTCCAGAACGAAGAGAGGTTAATAATCTCCGGCTTGAACTCAAGCCACTGATTTGAAAATCTGTTTGGACCGCTTCCGAGCAACGGAGAATCTTTAATTGTTTCCTTGAGAACTATTCCCGTGGAAGACCACGATGGGCGCGCTTCAATCTGGACGATGCGAAATGTTTCGTTGACGAATCCGCCGATAGTGCTGCTCCCTATGACAAAAATAAACGAAATAACCATTACAAAAAATGACGGGGATAAAAATATATCCGTGCGGCGAATGTCGTGATTTTTGTCCTTTGCAAAATGAAACAAGGAAAAATTGTAGACAAAAATAGTGAGAGAAAAGAGCGCGATAAGCACCCATACCAAATAAAAATTGACCACGATCAGCATAAAGATAGACGCGCATAATGCCGCGTAGAGAACGCCGCGCATCCACTTGGAAGGATTGATTTTTTCAAGTGTAATAAACGAGAAAAGCGCTATCAACCCCGCGAATAGCCCCATATCATTCCACTTTCCGATTAGATTGCCCGTTTTTCCGGCCAGAAATCCTCCCCACGAAAGAAAATCCGCGCCCGCCACAAGCCGCATAACTTGGAACAAAAACACAATGCCGAACACGACAAGAAGACCCTGATAAAATCGGACAACATTTTTTTGATTTTCAAAAAAATATGCCGCCAAAAACATGGCGAGAAAAAGTATCACCAAAGAAACAACGGTGCCTACCTCATACGCAAAACCGTACAATGATACGCGAACCGCGGGAGAAAAAAGAGCGCTTATCGTGGTGACGAGTATGATACCGCCTGCCGCCGCAAACAACGGATGAAGCGGTATGTTAATTGAACCGTCTTTGAGGCGGGCAAGAATCCAAAACAAAAAGCTCAATAACACGACCGCCATAAAAAAAACGGTCTTTCCGATATCAATTGACGCGCCGAGTGCGGGAAAGAAAAAAACCGGAAAAACAAGCGCGCCACACAACATAATAAGCGCCGCGACGCGGTCAAGAGAAACATTTTTTATTCGAGTAAAAAAAGATGGGGCAGTGTGTGCCGGTTCGAGTGTATTTTCGGACATATAATTATAAATAGAAAAATAAAAATACTGATAATATCTGCATAGTATACATAAAAATAATTATATTCTCAAGAAACGCGGGTCTGCGGGTGTAGATATTGTATTTTTTTGATTGTTGTTGTATAATACATACTGTTGCGTGTCGGATGATTGCGCCAATTTTGTCCGCCGAAGGCGGTTACAAAATTGAGCGTCCGCCGAAGCTTTCTTGACCTACAAAATTTTAATGAGGGAAGGTAGCGAAGGCGGACAGCCCTCTTTCGCTCCGACTGTCGTCGGAGCTATAGACGGGCACTCAATCTTGCAAGCCACCTACGGTGGGCAAGATTGGTGAGGAAAGTCCGAACATGTCCTTTGGTAATAAACCGAGGGAGAACGGTAGCAGGTAACGCCTGCCTAGAGTAATCTACGGGATGCGAGCAGAGACGCCGCGCGCCGAGTCAGCAATGACAGCCCTAGATAAATAGTCATCGCCAATTTTGCCTGCCGCAGGAAGCTGCAAAATTGAGTGTTCCGAGCAAGTGTTAAGGGACTAATCCATTCGACTCGCTCCCTGTTTGGGGAGCTCGCTCAGGATACTCAATCTTGCAACCACCTGCGGTGGGCAAGATTGGTACAGAATTCGGCTTACAGACACGCAACAATACTATGAAAACACCCTCCGCAACGCGGAGGATGTTTTCATATATACGCGCAAAATATCACGACTCTTTGCCCGTAGAAGAATCGCCGGTAGCGTTGTTTGAAACAACCGGAGTTACTTCAAGAGGTATATCAATCTCGCACGTTCCCGAAACGCACGCGAGCTCTTTTGCTCCCGTTGTTTCATCGTCATATTCATACAAAACAATTTTTGCAAAATCAATTTCCGGAAAATGTTCCATACGCTCTTCATATTGTTCTTTGGAAATTTCTTCGTACGGAGCAAGTTTATACACATGGTCCGATTTCGGCAAAAATGAAACGCCACCGACGATATCCCAGTGTTCATACACCCAGTTGCCGACCATAACCCATTCCTCGTCTTCTACCTGAACGGTTATGGATGGATTATGCTCCGTATAGTTTTCCTTGAGCATCTTCCAGTAATCAAGTTGCTGGAGGGCGTTTGAATCGTGGCGCGTTATCGCCCCCTTCGGCGCTTTAACGGGAAATTCTATCACAAATGTTGAGGCATTGTCCGCCAGCTGTCCGACTTCCGGATAATACGGAACCCCGATGTCTTTTAAAAGCTTAAATAACGGATTGTGATTTTCAATTCTGACACGCCGTATATAATATTCCGCATATCGCGGGTGGCATCCTGATGCGGAGTCAAAGAGTTGAGAGCCGTTGCCGGACGGCTTCACGCAGGTAATCGCGGTTGATTCGCTGATGCCGAATCGTTTCGCGTATTTTTTATTCGTGGCGACGGCAACCTCGCGCAATTTTGACATAGTATGCGCATTCCGAAGCGCCGGACAATCCCATTGTCCGGTGATAGAAACACCGAGCAACCGCTCTTCTTCACAATTTTTTTTCCACTCTTTTGAAAGATACGGGAAGTGAGTCAACGTGGATTGGTATGTTCCCAATATCGTCGCGACGCGCACCTTCTCCGCAAGTGTCTGTTCCGTATCGTTCTCTCGCGCCACCACTTCGGAAAGATTGCAGAATTGTTTTGATTTAAGATTGATTTCCCCGCACGGATTTAACCCCGCGCGATGCGCGTCTTTTTTGAATACTCCCCATCGGCGCGCGGGAACTTGGTCTTTCAATCCGCCGCGATTGAAAATCCCCCGCTCGCCCGAACGCCCTTTTACTAAATTGAGCCACTCTTCAAGAAAATGCTCCGAAGTCGGTTTTTCGTTATACGCGACAGAATTATTCGCCATACTGCGCTCGGGGTGCGAAATGTAAAATTGGCCATTCTTTGCTTCTTTCATATCTATGTCATCCAAATCAGAAAGTGAAATAAGCGCGCTTCGGCGGACGCCGCCCATAACGACGACCTCCCCCGTTTTACAAATAATGTCGTGCACGTCAACGGGAGAAAGCCGCCGCCCTTGTCTTTTAAGCATTTTTTCCCGAGCAAAAACCAAAAGATTTTGAAGCGGGCCGGGGCCGGACGCTCTTCCGCCCATTGTTTTTAAACGCGAGCCCTGCGGCCGTATTTTTGAATAATCAAAATCAATATCCTTCCCGCCAGCCCACGTGGAAAGCCCCGTAACGATGGCGTCGGCCCACCCCTCTTTGCTGTCGGCGATAACAAGCGTGGGAAGTTTTTTACCCGTTTGTTTTTTAATAATGGGAAGCAATTCCGTATTTTGCCGCTCCACCGAAAAGCCGAGTCCCGAACCGCACATAAGCACATACGCAATCTCTCCAAAGTCGCGCCACTTTGTCGGCCCGATAAAAGAACAGTTATATGCCGCGACATTCGTGCCGCGAGCCGCTTTGCCCGCGCTCCATAAAAGACGCATAGACCCGAGCGCTTTCATATTCAGCATATACTCATAGATTTCGGCGTACTCTTTCGCCGTAAGCGTATCTCCCAAATTTTCTTTCATAAAATTAACATATCGGCTTACCGTTTCCACCCACGTTTCTCTTCTGTTCTCTTCGGGAATCCACCGTGAATATGTCGTATAGTACACAAATTCGGCAAGCGGATTGCGAAAATATTTTTTGCTTTCATTCGCCAATTCCCGAACTTTTTTTGGAACCTCGCCGCGCTGACTCCGCAATTCTGCCCGTTTTTGCCTATACAAAATATATGACTTGGCAACCTTTGCAAGGTCTCCAAGAATAAGCTCCTCCTCAACCATATCTTGTATTTTTTCAACGTGCGGAATAAATCCCCTGTCTTTTGCCGCTATTTTGCTCAATTTTGAGGCAATGCGGCGCGCAAGGGCATCGGCGTCTTTGCGCTTGCCTTCGTTGCTCGCAATCATCGCTTTATAAATAGCATTCGCTATCCGGTCAATATCAAAAGGAACAAACAGTCCGTTTCGTTTCTGGACACGCTTTACGAGAGCGGTATATTTCTTTGTCGTATTTTCGCGAACGCGCTTGGATGATGTGAGCATATCGTTTGATGAATTTTGTAAGAGAAAAATAGTTGAACCCTTTTGCTCAAACAAAAAAAATTAATGTAATAAGGTACCGACACTCAATACTATGTTTTGATAATTGTATCATACCAAAATAAAAAACCGTCCCTGTGGATAACGCGAGAGATTGTGCGACGCACTTATTTAAAATGAGACGGGTTGCGCCGCGCCGCAAAAATGCGGCGCGGCGCGGCGCCAAAAATCAAAAATCTATAGAATAAAAAACATCATAATCGTGTGAAGCGCGCTTCCGAAAAGAACAAATATGTGAAACATCTCGTGCATCCAAAAATATTTTCTCTGTAGAACGCGCCGCTCAAGCACAAGAAAAAGCACTCCGATTGTATATGCCACGCCGCCCGCGACGAGCAGAGAAAGAGAGAGCGCGTCCATCGTGTGTATTAAAAAAGGCGTAGCGATGATAATAAACCACCCCATAAAAAGATACAGCCCTGTTTCCCATCCGCGCGGAAACGAAAGCCCGAAAAGTTTATACATCGCCCCCAAAAACGCCAAAAACCATATAAAACCAAATAAAATCCACCGTATCGCGCCCGAAAGCACAATAAAAAGCACCGGCGTGTACGTTGCCGCGATAAGCACATAAATCATAGCGTGGTCAAATCGCCGCATAAACGGTTTAAGCCGTATAAAAGAATTCGGAATAAGATGATACGCCGCGCTTGCAATATACAGCAAAATAAGTCCGGACCCGTACAGCGTATAGGAAACCACATGCCACGGACTTCCGTATCGCGCTCCGACAACAATAAGCACGACGAGCACCGCCACGGATAATCCAACGCCAACAAGGTGTAAAAGCCCGCTGACCACATCATTTGACCGATGGCGTAAAATAATATCAGTATCCATCTCTATTAGCATATCAAAAATTGGCACACAAAAAACAAGCGCATTACCGCGCGCTCTTTACAAATATTAAAAAATAGTATATACTTTTATTTATGAAAATTAAAATTCCATATTACAAACAAGAGAAAGATTACACATGCGGACCGGCTGTTCTCCGTATGGTATTTGAATTTTTCGGTATCACAAAATCAGAAAAATGGCTCCGCAAAAAAATGGGAGTTACTTCAAAAATCACTTCAAAAAAGGGAACGCCGCATCGAGAGCTGATACGCATTGCGACAGAAGAGGGATTCCATTGTTATGTAAACAGCAATTCCGATATTTTTGAAATTATTCACTTTCTTCGCCTCAAATTGCCGGTTATTGTTGACTTTCTTGAGCCGGCGGGAGAAGAGGGACATTATGCGGTCGTTTCGCATGTGTCGCGCTTTTTTGGACCAACGGTATATCTTAACGACCCCTATAACGGGGAGGGATTCAAGCTCTCGGAAAAAGAATTCATTTCCCGATGGCAAGACCCGCTCACAAAATCAAAACGCTGGATTATGGTGTTGGCAAAGAAAAATTTCAACACCGGAAAACAATTTTTACCAAAAAAAATTGCGATAAAAAACAAAGATAAACGGCAAAAAACGCAAATCAAAACTGAAAAAAACAATACCGCATCATAAAATCAGCGCCATATATGGCGCTGATTTTTGAAAAACGCCGGTTGCGGAGCTATGTACTAGAAAAGTAAAAATATGTGATAGATGAATAGAAAAATGAGCCTACTTGACAAATAGACTGATTAGGTGTATAATAGTAGATAGTAAGATTACGGAAATGACCCCAAAAGTACCCCCTCCCCGAGGGTACTTGACAAGAAAGACAGAGTATGGTAAGATATAAAAAGTAAGGGTTTGAACGGCGGTTCTTCACAAATCAATAAAGACAGTCTTTGTAAGAGGAGACTACAATCATTCGACCGAGCTATCCAGCCGGTCCGAAACGGGCGATTGGCTCCTCTATCAAAAATAGGAGCTAGTCGCCTTTTTCGTTCACGATACGCTCCGCCGAATCACTGAAAGAAGCGTGAGCGCGAGCAATCGCTCCCACACTTCTCTCAATGAAAAGAGGAGAGAGTACCGGACATGGTATCCGGTCCATCAGTTCTTTGCGGAGATTGATACTAAATTGTTCCCCACCTCTATTCTACAGTCCGAAGAGAAATCAAACGGATTGCGGATGGTGACCACAGCCAAAAAGTGTGGAAAGAGGAGAGAGTGGGGAGAGAAACAATTTCGTGTCCGTCTAATTTGCAGATGAGTTACCCTGTCGCACGACGCCCCGCAAATGGCCGAGAGCGGCTCCGGGGTTAGGGCGAGAAGCCAAGCTCATCATCCGAAGTTCAGTTGGGACATCGGTTGTGGAGGAGAAACTAAACCAATCTCGTCCGCAAGAATGTCCTCGCTGCGAAAGGAGTGTGGTGCTCTGAGTAGATGAAAGAGGAAGTTCATTGACAATTAAATAGCGAAGTTAAATCAAGAGAGTAAAAACTCTTTTGAAGGAATGACGGAGAACAATTGTTCCTGAGAGAAATCAAAGGACGACTCCCGTTGTTATTCCTCTTCGCCCCACTGAGTGATGGCGTAAAAAACTTCAAGCTCGGTGTGGCAAGAGGGATCGCACGTGTCCTCCCGTAGCTCGCAAGAGCAAAGAGGAAGAAATGTGATTCCTAAAAAACCGCGCTCCGGCGGAACCGGAGTAACGCCATCGGAGGAGGAATCCAATGGCGACGATGAAGATGTTCCAAGAAATTCTGGCCGACCGCGGCGTTGACGCCGCGGAGGCATATGCC
>CAZKXD010000010.1:0-996 GCA_964556765.1 uncultured Candidatus Saccharibacteria bacterium
CCCTCCGCCACCGCCCGAAGGAGGATTCACTACTTCAGGTTCCGGTGTTGGCGCAGGAGTTGGAGTTGGGGTCGGATCCGGTGTTGGTATAGGAGTCGGCGTCGGATCCGGTGTCGGCGCTTCCGGCGGGACAGGCGGTACTGGCGGAGATTCCGGTTCCGATTCTGAAGCCGCCGGTTCGGAATCGGAAGAATCAGATGAAGAAGCGGGGGGCTGCTGGTTGTCTCCCCCAGAACTTGACGGTTCAGAACCACCGCTTCCGCCATCACCTCCCGAACTTGAGGGTTCAGAACTACCGCTTCCGCTGTCACCTCCCGAACTTGAGGGGCCAGAATCAAAGCCGCCTCCGTCTCCGCCACTTGAATCTCCGTCAAACGCAAATGCTGTCTTAATAGAAAACAGATACTCTTCGGTCAAATATGAAAAATTACCATATGAAAAATTCATTATGGTAAGGAAAAATAATAGAAACGCAATAATTAAATAATTTTTTGTCGCAGTCATAATTAAATATGTAAAAAGGGGTATCGGTGGAAGCAACGCGGCTTCCACCGACAAATCCTAACAACCCACAAAAACATGAAAATTCGTCACCTTTTTATTCTTTTTTGAGAGTAATTCTCCCGGGCGCGTTTGAATAAAATCGCCGTTGCGCGGATACAGCACCGTGCACCGCGTTTCAGAAACAAGGACACCAAATCGCGTATCCCTTGTGATTGAATTGGCGGGAATTTTCTCCTCCCAAAATAAAGCGGGGCGCCCATCAAACGAAGATGGTTTGACGCTCACTTTCTTTTCCGCGACTCCCCAGCGAACGAGAAGCGTAGCATTTCCGTCATGATATGTCTCAAGCACTTTCGCAGACCACGCCATTAGAAGACGATTTCCCAAATCGGCAGAAATGCGCGCGGAAAAGAAGTCGTCCTCGGGATTTTTCATCATCTCCCAAAAGTCGTGATAGAGAGAATTTTTCTCCATTTTCCCTTTTGGCATATA
>CAZKXD010000010.1:1019-9029 GCA_964556765.1 uncultured Candidatus Saccharibacteria bacterium
GGGAAGCATATTCGCATCCCAGACAATTGTCCGAACGACGAAATTTTCCTGTTCGGACGCCTTGAGCGAAGCATTCGGGTATCCCGCAATCATTAATCCAATAAACCCGACAATAAACGCACGAATTACAAACCCTGTTTTCATGTTTTTTTATCCTTCTCCAACTCCAAAAGAACAACGCCCTCCTTCACAGAGGACTCTCCGGCAATGAAATTAATTAAAGATTTTCATTGCGGAGAGTCTCCTACGAATTCCGCCTCCACGATAAATCGCTCGCTTTTTGCCCCAAACGTGTTGCAGGTTGAAAGTGTCAATTTTTTCTTATCATTGGAAAATGTAATGAATGCTTCATTTTCATCTGTCAAAAATGTTTTTGTTACCGAATACCGATATTCATCATTTTCAGAAAACAATTGAATAATGTCCCCCTCTTTCAACAGGTGCAAATCGGTAAACACCTTGTATGCTTTGTTGCGAACAACCGGTAGGTTACTGCTGTGTCCGAATAAAAATACATTTCCGCGGCTCAAGTCTCCCCCCTCAGGATACTGAACCACTCCGCGCGTAAGCGCTTCATCAAGAACCGAAACGGCGACACTCTCCGGAGTTATAATGCGAAAATCAAGATGTATGGCGGGTATCACAATCCGTATCGGATTAATGCGCTCGGTCTCCGCAAAGGAGGCCTCTTGCGCCTGATATGACGGTAGAATATCCTCTCCAGCGCGACGGTCGGTTTCCGTAGGAACAAATCCAAAAACAGAGAGCAGAGAAAAGGTCATAAAAAATACAGCCACCGCCAAAAAAGAAAGACCGTATATGTGTTCACACATCACTTTTTTAATTTTCTCTTTATTTTTCATATTCAATGTTCCATCCCCTTAGAAAAGAAGTATACACATTCTTCATCGTTTGTCAAATAGTGCTTAACAGGATGCTTGACAAAATGTATTAAATATAGTAAACATAATATCATTATGGAACAAGAAAGAACCGCAGCGCCCGCGCGTCCCACAAAATTAAAATTTTTAACAATCGTTGGAATTTTAACGGCGCTTTTATTGTATGGATGGATTTTTACTCATTGGGATAAAACCGCCGCCGTTTCCGGAACATTCAATAAAATTATAGCCGCGGTAATCGGCGTACAGTCCACATTCATCCCCTCTTCGCAAATTACACTTTCAACGAATGAGTCGTTGCTTATATCGGGTATTCCGTTTACGCTCTCGTGGAACCATACAAAGAAAAAGAATGACGGTTCATATATATTTTCATACGATTGCGCGGAAAATTTTTATTTTCTTGCCGAAACACCCATAGCGCGCGACAAAGAAGCTGCTCGCGAGACAGTCTTTTGCAATACGCCGTTTAACTTTCTCAACGCGGACAATTCTCTTTCTCTCGTCCCCGTATTGTCAAAAGAAAACACGAGCGGAAAAAATATCTCATTTCGCATCGGCTTCACTCCGAACGGAGAAAACTCCGTACAAACCATAGGCACTATGGAACGATTTGTTTTGCCGCGCGCGGGAGAAAATGAAACCGTTGTCATAGATGAAATAAAAAAAGACGCAGCGCCATTGCCCTCACCCGACAAAGAAAAAACCGTTTCTTCTCTCGCGTCGCCTTCTTCGGCGCGCGGAACAACAGCGGTTCCCACGGCGCGCGGGAATGGTATTGATTTTGCAGTAATCGTTAAAGGTCTCGGGGTTCTCAACACGAAAACAAACGAATTTATACCGCGTGAAAAAATATACACAACGGATATCGCGGCAATTTCCTTTGAAATTATAAATCAGGGAGGAACCATATCGCCCCCGTGGACTTTTCAGGTTTCTCTGCCAACATACCCCGCCGATGTTTTTGTATCCGATACGCAGCAGCCGTTAGGATACAATGACCGCATCGCATACACGCTCGGATTTGACCAGATAAATCCGTATATCAACGAGTGGCCCATCACTATTAACATTGACCCGCGTGCCATAATTATGGAAACAAACAAAAAAAATAACGCCGTTAAGGTCTTATTGCCCGTAACGCGTCCCTAATAGCCCATACACGGTTAGAGTTTTAGAGCAGGTACTGCTATATGTCCAAATCCGCTTCTTTGGCGTGTGTCTGGATAAACGATTTGCGGGAAAAGACATCAGTACCCATCAGCGTATCAAATACGCGGTCTGCTTCTTGCGCGTCATCAATCGTCACTTGTTTCAGCGTGCGCGATAACGGATTCATTGTTGTTTCCCATAATTCTTCGGGGTTCATTTCACCAAGTCCTTTATATCGTTGAACGCTTATTTTCTTTGGCGCGGATTTTTGGGACGCGGTAGCGCTCTCTTCCGTTTCCTCTTCTTCCGATTCATTAACAAGAGCATCATCCGCATTGCTTCCCAAAGCTTTCTTTTTTTCCGCTTCAGTATAAATATATCGCACCTCTTTGCCCGTTTTAATTTTATACAACGGCGGAGTCGCAATGTATATCTTTCCGGCTTCAATCAACAATTTAAAGTACCGGTAAAATAGCGTGAGCAGAAGCGTTCTGATGTGAGCTCCGTCAACATCAGCATCCGTTGCGATAATGATTTTATGATACCGCAGTTTCTCAATCGTAAATGTATCGCCGATCGCGGTTCCCAAAGCAACAACAAGCGCCTTAATTTCGGTGGACGCGAGCATTTTATCAAGCCGCGCGCGCTCCACATTTAAAATTTTTCCGCGAAGCGGGAGTATCGCTTGTATTCTTCGGTCACGCCCCGTTTTGGCGCTATTGTGCACAAACACGCCAGAAGCAAGAGCAAAGTTGTTAGTCCCTTTGACTTCTAAATCATATACATCCATTGGTCTGTGCAAAGAAACAATTTTTTTGATACGGTGATTGTAATGCGCAACCGCTTCTTTTAACCTCAGCTCATCGCCGTTAAAAAACCTTTGACATATGGTTTCATATCGGATGAGACTTTTATCGTTGTTTTTTTTTCGTATGTTATTGTATTCGTTGATATCTATGTCGCCCTTTGTAAGTCGCGTAAGATTATTCGGATTATTATTTAATTTATTGAAATCTTTATGATGACGATACTGGCCATCTGTTTTTGAATAGATGTTATGCTCAAGATTATACATATCAGAGAGCAGGTGCGTGAAAATCCAATACCGCAGTGCGGGATCAAAAACCATTTCATATCCTTCAATGGTAATTCTTCCCCCCACCTTGGAATATGTACGATAGAGTGGCATTAAGGGGTCCTGGGAAGTTAACTCCCGTGCCTTTTTATAGTTTCCACTCTTAAGCATAAATTGGTGGTCCGGGGTACAAACAATCTCTTCATTATTATCTAAAATTATTTTTATTACTTCCGTTTTTTTCTGCGTAAGACGCGGATTTATTATGGGAGCAATACCGATACTTCCGTCTTTTTGAATGGTATAACAAAAGTTTTGTTTCCCCGCTTTCTCTTCCTGAACAAGTTTATCAAAAGAAATATTTCTCCCGTCCGCCAACGCCACCTCTGTTTCACCGGAAAAGCATCCACCCGCGGAATCTCCTTCAACTATAAAAAGTTCCGCTTCGGTCGCATCGTGCGTTTGACAATCGGCAAGTTTGCCGGGCAATGTGAATCCTTCAAGCGCCCCCTTTCGCAAGACGCTGTCTTTCGCGGCTTTTGCCGCTTTGCGCGCCTTAAGAGCCAAAATAACCTTTCCCGCAATCGCGCGCGCTTCTTCCGGCTTCTCTTCCAAAAATGCGCTAAAACCGTCCGAAAATGCCTTTTCCACCGCTCCGCGCGCCTCTACGCTTCCGAGCTTTCCTTTTGTTTGCCCCTCAAACTGAATTTCCCGTAATTTAACGGAAATGACCGCGGTAAGACCCTCCCGCACATCATCGCCGGAAAGCGAGTCTCCCTCCCCCTTCAAAAGATTGTTCTTTTTCGCATATTCGTTTAGTGTCCGCGTAAGCGCGGTTCTGAAGCCCGTCAAATGCATTCCTCCCTCTTGATTGTACGTATTGTTTGCAAATGCAATTTCTCGAGATGATATGTCATCAACATACTGCAGGGCGACTTCAACAAAAACAGTATCTACTGATTTTTCTATATAAAATACATTTTTATGAATCGGCTTAAGGGCTTGATTGTAAAACTTGACCATAGAACCAATCCCCCCTTCAAAGTAAAAAGAAAATTCCGGAAGCTCCAGCCCCAATTCTTTAAAATAAAAAATATCGTCGGTTCGTATGTCGCCCTCATATTGTCGCGCGTCAATAATCGTAACGCGCATTCCGCGCACCAGATATGCCTGTTGGCGAATGTGGTCAACGATTTTTTTCCAGTCCAACGCGCGGTCTTTAAATATATCCGTATCCGGCTCAAATGTAATAATAGTCCCGTGCAATTTTGAAGAAGCTGTCTTTTTTACTTTTGCCAGTTGTTTCCCGCGTTTGTATTCTTGTACATATTTTCCTCCGTCACGATGCACTTCCGCTTTTACATACGATGACAGCGCGTTTACCACGGAAATGCCGACCCCATGAAGACCTCCCGAAATTTTATATCCCTCTCCGCCGAATTTTCCTCCCGCGTGCAGTGTCGTCATTATTGTTTCAAGCGCGGAAACTTTTGTTTGTTTGTGTATGTCTATCGGGATGCCGCGTCCGTTGTCGACAACGCGAACAGCGTACTCGGGAAGAAGTACGATTTCTATGTGATCGGCAAAACCACCCATCGCCTCGTCCCGAGAGTTATCAAATGTTTCCCACAACAAATGATGAAGCCCCTCCGTGCCCGTTGTACCGATATACATACCGGGGCGTTTCCGCACCGGCTCAAGCCCCTCCAAAACGGTAATGTCTTCCGCCTTATATGAACCAACACTTTTTTGAGAAACGACGCTCGCTGTTTTTTTTCGCACAGACCCCGGCGCGCTCTTTTTTTTGAGTGGTTCTTTTTCCGTATGTATTTTTAGTCTTTTAAGCGGTATTTTAGACGCCATAAAAAAGAAGAAAGGGGTAACCCTTACAATAATAGTATAGCAAAAATATCCATTAAAAACAAGGAGTTTTTCAAATTTTGTGGATAATCTGCCCTCCAAAATACCCCTATTTTATGGGTTAAAATAGGGGTATTTTTTGGATCTGCCCTGTTCTGCAATTTTATCGCACTTCTGCCCCGTATTGCAGGGCTGTTTGCTTATAAATTTCGTCTTGTATGGCATCAACTTCTTCGGAGAGCAGTGTTCGGTCATTGCTTCTGTAAACAATGCGATAGGTATAACTGATTTTATCCGTTCCGAATTTTTCCGTGTTTTCGTAAGTATCAATCAATTTAACTTCTTCAATGATATTGCCACCAAGGTCCCGTATTAAATCAAAATAATTATTCGGTATAAAATTTTTATCCACCACAAAAGAAATATCGCGCGTAATCGGTGGGTATTTGCTGACCGGCACATAGGTATGTCCCAAATGAAGTTGTTGTTTAATGCGCGGGTCATCTGACCATAAAAGCCGAATGTCCGGTAGTTTCATATTGATTATGGCAAGGCGTTCAAGCCCAAATCCGAATGCCCATCCGTGGTAACCGGTCAATCCAAAATTGGCAAGCACGCTCTTCCGCGCCATGCCGGAACCAAGCATTTCTATCCACTGATTGTTTATTTCCGCCTCCATCTCAAAACTTGGGTCGGTATACGGAAAAGTGTGGTCGTAAAAACGAAAGTTTACATTGCCAAAAACGCTTTTTGCAATTTCCGAAAGAGTGTTTTTCAAATCCTCGTGAGTAATGGCGGTACGGTCATCGGGGCCAATATACAATCCTCCAAATTGATGAAACACATTCATATGACGGCAGTCAATCTCATCCTTGCGATATACTTTTCCATAGCTAACCGCTCCCAAAATTTCTTTCTTTTTAATTCTTTCCTTAATTTCAGGATGGTTTAAATAGTAATACCAAAAAACGGTATCGTGGGGTCTCAGCACATATTCATCATTGACGTAATAAGTATCGGATTTACTGCGTGCGGGATGTCCTTCCGGCATATTGAAAAGATCAAATAAAATATGCGTTGACACAATCTCGGGAGTTTTAATAATGTCAAAACCACGAAGTCCCTTGACCATTAAAGCGCGGTCAACAATTTCCTTCAGGGGATTGCTTTCGGTTCGTGACAAATCGGGCATATTCAAAAAACGGAGTATTCTTTTTGCTTCGGGGTCGTTTCTCGTCAGAAGAGCTTCTTTAATTTTTGCTTCTTCGGGAGAATCAATAACAATGTGTTTTTGAGATACCATAACGCGTGCTCTCTATTTTAGCAAAAATTATTGAATATATGCAACACCTATGCGCCGTCGCATAACGATGAAACGAATGACCAAAAGTAAAAAGCGGCCTGAAATTATCTCACCGCTTTTAATTTACCGCTTTTTTATTACTCGTGAGCCAAAGCATTGATGCAATAAGGATTCCTCCGGACAACATCCACGCCGTGGCAATTGACGCGTACTCGGCAAGAAAACCGCTACACAAGAGTCCCGCCATTCCTCCGATATGATGCGACATTGATTCAAAAGAAATAAGTGTCGCGCGATCTTTTGATGGAATATTGTTGTTTAAATACGCATCTTTGAGCGGACGAAAAAGTCCACGCGCGACTTCGTGAAGCAAAAAGACTCCAATCGCGAGCGGAAACCAATCCAAGAGCGTTGTCGCAAACACTCCAATACCGATACCAATCTGCGATACAATGAGCGCGCGCTTTTCATCTTTCATATATTTCAAAAAGCGGAGTGACAGCATAGACCCCACGATAAGACAGATTGATATTCCGCCGAATACAAAACCCAAACTGGTTTTATTCGGCAAAAACTGAGAAAAGAAAGGCTGCCACTGCATATTCGGCGCCTGTACGGCAAAGTACTGGAGCACTCCCATTACGATGATGAATCTAACAACATCGTTTTTTGTGCCATAGCGAATACTTGCAATAACGGTATTTTTCATTGATTGCAGACCACCTTTCAGAGAAAAGCCCTGACGCACGAAGTACTCTTCTTTCATGAACGCGAACGCCAGCAATCCGGCAAAGAACATAATTCCTCCGCCGACAATCCATGGAAGCGTCATATCTTTATCCGCAAGAAATGCGCCGGCGATAGCCCCAATGATTCCGGAGATATGCGTTATTTGCTGTTCTTTGGCGAATACCGGTCCCAACGGCTTCCCGTAATTTTGATGTTTCAATGTATCTACAAGCCATGCTTGGAATGCCCCGCTTGAGAATGTTGCCCCGACCGCCGCAGTTGCTTCGGCAAGAGCAAATCCCCAAAAGGAATGCGATACCGCATATATGAACATACCGAAAGAAACCAAGAAACAAGAAATCACAAACGAGATTTTTCTTCCGAATGTGTCTGCGATCACGCCGGTGGGAATTTCGCAAAGAAACAAGGTGACAAAGAAGATAGCGTTCACGAGGTTAACTTCAAAAAGGTTCAGTCCGCGCGAGATGAGAAAGATTACATACGTTGCCGAGACAAACGAGATTCCCAGTTTTATCATCAACGTGAACAACAAATACAATCTGATTGTCTGCTTCGGCACGAAGTTTCTCCTTTCTTTTCTAATGTGAAAGAGCTTTCCAGACAAACAAGAACGCCTCGTTTGTCTAGCCGAGGCGTTCTTTTGAGTTCAAGATGTATAAAAACTTATATTGAACCTGTGTAAAAACCGCCTTGGCTAAACAAACCGTGAATACCGGAGATGCGAGAAAACGCTCCCCAGCACGTGGGATTCGTAAGCGCTTTATTCATTTGGCGGTCATAATTTCTCATAATCAGTTTAATATAACTCCACATCACTATTTTGTCAACACAACCACATACGCATCGCCTCGTTTTGCCCAATGTGGTGGCTGTATCTTTTTCTACAAAACCGGAGTGTCTTTACGACTTCACTCGAACCTATTTTATGCGAAATCTCTGATGAAAGGAAACCGCCCCGCCGCTCGCTC
>CAZKXD010000010.1:9108-15985 GCA_964556765.1 uncultured Candidatus Saccharibacteria bacterium
GTCTAATTCTTAAGCCGCCTCTCGGATTTGAACCGAGGACCCACACTTTACAAAAGTGTTGCTCTACCACTGAGCTAAGGCGGCAAAATTTTTACAAAATCGAGGGCTTGTGATATTTTAACAAAATCTATAGTTTTGAAAATATCTGAGCAGAGCCGCGACTCTGCCGTTCGGATCCTTCAATGTACACAGCCCCTGTGTTGAAAAAACTATGCCTGTTCTTTGTTACTGTTGCGAATTTGTTCTTTGTGCGCGAGCATATCTCTGATAAACGAGGAGGGTGTAGAATCTTTGCGCACACGCAAGAGACGCCGCCCCTTGATAGCGTCAATAAGAGTATACATATATATTTTTAACGGAGCGTTTTTAATCCGCGCAATTGACTTATACAACGCCTTTTCTCCGTAGGATGCCATACGAGAATAAAAACGGCGCATACTCTCTCGTGGAATACAGGTGTAACATTTTTTCCCAACCGCGATAATATCCTCTACCGGTATAAGAGAACCGCCAATGCCGTCTTCCACGGAAACACTTTCTTTTTTTATTTCCCACCTCCGATATGCAATCATACTTATGAGCGCAATCCACGAAGTAAAAAAAATGGTAAGTAAAACAGGCATATTTAAACGGAAAAACGGACGAATTGTCCAATATCTATATTTTCTCCAAACTTCTGTATCGCGCCGGTAACAAGCTCTCCGATGGTCTGTTCCGGATTTTTTATGAATGGCTGTTCGCGAAGCGTCCGTTCTTTAAAATAGGTCTCCATTTTCCCCGCAAGCATTTTTTCTTGTATTTCTTTCGGCTTGTCGCTCTCTTTCACTTCTTTCTCAAACAATAGACGCGTCTCTGCACGCCGTTCCTCGGTGATATCCTTAAGAGAAACAAACTCCGGATTCATAGCGGTAACATGCATCGCGATATCATACGCAAGTGATTTAAATTCTTCGTTGCGAGCAACAAAATCCGTTTCGCACAAAAGCAGTACCATCGCGCCCACGGTGGCATTTCCGTGTATGTACGCGGCAATGGCGCCCGATGCGAGGGCTCTGCCGCTTTTTTTTGAAGCAATTTCAGCGCCTTTTGCTTTAAGCATTTCAAGCGCCTTACTCATATCTCCACCGGCATTTTCAAGCGCTTTTTTGCACTGCATCACGGAAATGCCCGTCTTGTCTCTTAATTCCTTAACTTGTTCTGTTGAAATCATAATAATAACGTGATCATCTTCACGAACTCCGCGCGGACGGTTATACCGTTTTCTATTTGGATTTTTCTGTTCCACTCTCTCCTGTGGAAATCGAAGCGAGTGCTGCGCGTTGCGCCACGCCCTCTTTATATGCGGTAACAAATTTATTCATAAAGAAAATAATACTCGCCATAGAAGAATCGTTTGCCGGAATCGGATATGTTATATCCGCAAGATTGCAATCGGAACTTGCAAGGGCGATTATCGGGATTGATTTTTGCACCGCTTCTTTTGTCGCGGTCTTTTCATGCCGCGAATCTATAATAAACAGTATATCCGGAATTTTATCCATATGCACGATACCCTTAAAAAAATCTTCAAGGCGGGTAATTTCCCGATCAATCAAAAGTCGTTCTTTTTTGGTGTACACGTCCAATTTTCCTTCTTCGCGCTCCGTAAGAAGCGTGGTGAGCCGATGCACTCTTTTTTTTATTTCCGTGAAATTAGTAAGCGTACCGCCAATCCATCGCTTGGTAATATACGGCAACTCAAGAGTGCGCGCCGTTTCTTCTATGGCTTTTCGCGCTTCGTGTTTTGTTCCTACAAGCAAAAAAGATTTCCCCAACTTGGCGCTTTCGGTTACAAATTCCATTGCCTTCAGGAGATACGAGCCGGTTTTTTCCAAATTTAAAATATCAACGCTTTTTTTGGCGCCAAATATAATGGGTTTAAATGAGGGGTGCCTGCGGGTTTTTGAATAGCCAAAATGAGCCCCCGCATGAAACATATCCTCAATTAACGATGTGCTCGTCTTTGTTTCTTTGTTGTCGCTCATAGAGGAAAAATATATCAAATATGGGACATAAAAGCAAGCGCGAAGAGTTGTCGCCGCGTTATTTATTCTAACACCGCCTTAATGCGCCGAACGCCCGCGGAAACCGCCTCTTCCTTCTTAATTTTAAATGTTCCAATAAGTTCGCTTGTATTTTCTACGTGCGGCCCGCCGCAAAACTCAAGACTGAATACGCCCGCTTCCTCATTGCCGATTTGATATACCCGTACCCGCTCGCCATATTGGTCGTTAAAAAGCCCGATAGCTCCGCTTTTTTTTGCGTCCTCAATGCTCATTTCTTCCCACGAAACCGGCAGCGCTTCGCTGATTTTTTGATTAATGATATCCTCTACTTTTTTCTTTTCGGCATCGGTCATTTTCTTGTCGTAAGAAAAGTCAAACCGAAGGCGTTCCGGGGTGATATTAGACCCCTTTTGAAATACACGCTCTCCCAGCACGGCGCGAAGCGCCTGATGAAGCAGGTGCGTCGCGGTATGATACTGAATTTCTTTATCCCCGTGCCCCGAAAGTCCGCCTTTGAATTTTTTTTCAGCTCCCGCGCGGGATATTTTTTTATGCTCTTCTATATACTTTTTAATCTCCCCCCAGTCTATGCGGATGGAAAGCCGCTCAAGCAACGCCCGCGCGGATTCAAGGTCAAGCCCTTCGGACTGATACAGATTAAAAATATCCTGCGGACTGTGTTTTGTCTTAAGTTTTTTAAATGTTTCTTCAAGTGTCTTTGAAATTCTTTCGCGCTCAGATTGTATTGTCGCGCAAATATATTCTTGTTTCTCGGAAAGCATCGGGTGCGCATTTTGATATGAAGATAGGAATGCCGAGACAACATCGCGCGTAATATCTTTTTTAAAAGCAAGAATATCGGCATTGAGCACCATCCGTTTCAACAGCGTACGAACGACAAAATTTTTTTCTTTTGGCCCGGGGATAACTCCGTCGGCAATCAAAAATATCGCGGCCCGCATATGGTCAAGAACGATTCTAACCGCTCTTTTGAGCGTGGGATCATCATATATATTCGCGCCCGCATACGAGTTTTCTTTGATAATCTGGAGCGGTTTAGAAAATATGTCAATCATAAAAATATCAGGACTGTTAAGCGAAGCGGCGGTTATGCGTTCAAGACCACCTCCAAAGTCAACATTTTTTTGCGTAAGCGGAACAAATGACCCGTCACTATTTTTCCTATATTCCATAAAAACAGAATTTCCTATTTCCATAAAGCGTCCGCAATCGCAGTTAGGGTGGCATTCCGTTCCGAATGTTTTATCGTGCGGGGTTCCAAAATCATAAAAAACCTCCGAATCGGGGCCGGCGGGGTCGCCAGTCGGAGTGGTTTCAAGCGACGGCTTGCCGCGATTCCACCAATTTTTTTTATCATCATAGAAAAAAATCCGTCCACCGCGCATGCCCTTTACGGAACCGTCGTTCTCGCTCCCCATTTCAATTTCCGCGGCTGAAATCCCCTTTTCCGCGAATAGTTGTTTCCACAGCAAAGCCGACTCGGTGTCCTTGGGAACTCCCGCTTTTTTATCACCAATAAACACGGTTACATACAAACGCTCCGCTGGAAGGCCAATCTCTTTGGTTAAAAATTCAAAAAGCCCTCGAAGTTGTTCCTTTTTAAAATAATCGCCTAACGACCAATTGCCAAGCATTTCAAAAAAGGTTGTGTGGCGATTGTCTCCGACCTCATCAATATCTTGCGCGCGAAAACTTTTTTGAGAATTCGCCAGTCGGGTTCCCTGCGGATGTTTTTTCCCCAAAAGATACGGCAAAAGCGACTGCATTCCGGAGCCCGTAAAAAGCGTCGTGGGGTCATTTTCGGGCACAAGCGATGCGGAAGGAATAATAGCGTGTCCGCGTTTTTTAAAAAATTCTAAAAATCGTTTTCGTATCTCGTCTGATTGCATAATATAGACAGTATATCTCAAAAAAACGAACAAAAAAAGCCCTTGACGGGCTTATGGAAAATATATTATTGGGAACAATTTTTGCGAATTTCTTCTATTTTGTTTTCAAAAGTAAAACCACGCAGAGAAGCAATCCATTCAGTGAATGCGGCATATACGGAATTCATATGAATTGAATCCTCCCCGAGCGCATATATGACAGACATCGGCGCGTTATCATTCAACCAGTCCAGCAGAATTTTTCGGCTTGGAAATGCGCGCTTAATTGTAACGTCCGTCTTGCCATCGTCTTGAGGCGCCGATACAGCAATTTTTACATAGTATCGGTCGTCATCACTATGTGGCGCAACTTTGATTTGTAAATCGGAAAGAAATACAAACTGTGGCTCCGTACGATCAAAATGAACATGTAAATCAATCGTGCATACGCCGCGCGGCTTGTTTTTCGTCCGCACTGTGGCATTCCCTCTTTGTAAAAAACTTCCGTGAGTCTAACACGCCCTCATATCCGTTGCAACGCTATTTTTCTAAAATAAAATCAATAACATGAGCATGCTTTTTATTGAAGGGCCTGATGATTTTGCGCTGCTTAAATCCGATGCCTCGGGCAAACTCAAGGTCTTCGTCAGCCCCTCCCTGCCATACCAATATCCCACCCTTACGCAGCACCCGCAAAGCTTCTTGTATAACAATTAACCTTTGGTTCTCGCCTTGTGTGTTTCCATGATACGCAATAGAGGGAGACTTTGGAAAACATGAAACGAAAAGAGCGCCGACGCTTTCGTCTTTAAGAGGAAGCTGTCGCGCGTCTGCCTGAAAATCGACGTTGCCATAGTAACTTTCAATGCCGTCACTGTCCGTATTATACCGAGGCGCTCCGGGAAAGATATTTGATATATATATTTCCCTCGGTTTTAAGGCATCAATATCAATAAGCGTGTAGCCCCCTTCGGTGGGACCGGCAACTTCCACAAACGGCCCCTCCAATTGTTCTATTTTTTCATAAACATCAAAATCGCCCATAGTAATCTCCTCAAACTGCCTACCCCTTCTGTCGGTGAGTGTGCGTTCCCGCGCTTTTTCTTCTTCCGAAGGTACGTCTGTTTTTTTTAAATTCTCCATTTTACTTTTTCCGGAATACCTTTTTAACAGCTTCTGTAATATGAGAAACGCCCATACCATACTGTTCAATAAGCTCTTTGGGGCTTCCTGACTGTCCAAAAAGATTTTGTACTCCGATGCGTTCAATAATTGTCGGGTGCGCCTGCCCCAGATACTCGGCAACCGCGCCACCCAATCCTCCGGTTACTTGATGCTCTTCAACAGTTACGATTGCCTGACACTCCTCTGCCGCCATAAGAATAGTTTTCTCATCAAGCGGTTTTATAGTATGCGAGTTTATTACGCGGGCAGAAATGCCTTCGTCCGCAAGCGCCTCCGCCGCAATAAGCGCGTTATATACCAAGGGGCCGCATGCAATAATGGCAACATCATTTCCTTCACGAAATACTTCCGCCTTTCCAATTTCAAAAGGGGTTTCTTCTGTTGTAAATACCGGCGTTTTCTCCCGCGCAAATCGCGCATAACACGGTCCCTGTATATCTAGCAGAGCACGCGTTGCTTTTTTTGCTTCAATGACATCACACGGAGCAACGATGGTCATATTTGGAATCGGGCGCATTATGGCAATGTCTTCAATCGCCTGATGCGTAGCGCCGTCCGGTCCAACCGAAACGCCCGCGTGGCTTCCGATTATTTTAACGGGCACTTCGTTCAAGCAAATGTTGGTTCGTATCATTTCCCACGCGCGCCCGGGGCAAAACATTGCGTATGAGGTAATGTATGGGATCTTTCCTTCAAGCGCCATTCCCGCGGCAAGCGCGGCTAAAAGCTGTTCATGCACGCCCATCTGGATAAACCTGTCGGGGAATTGTTTTTTAAATTCTTCGCTCCGCGTTGATTCGGTGAGGTCGGCGCACAGCACAACAACATCCTTATTTTTTTTTGCCGCAAGGACAACGCCCTCGCCATATCCGTTCCGCGTCGGCTTTTCATCCGCTTTTTTCAAATCCGCGATAAGTTTTGCTTTTTTTGAAATCATGATTAAATTTAAAATGTAAAATGAAAAACGTAAAACAACAACATACATTATAAAATAATTTTGAATTTTGAGTTGTAATTTTGCATTTTGAGTTTTGATTTTTGCGTTTTATGCGTGCTCTGCCAAAAGTTTTGTTTCAATAATTTTTAACTCTTTTAACGCCTGCTCCGCCTCTCCTTCTTTAAATGCTTGGCTATGCCAGTGATAATTATTCTCCATAAAAGACACCCCGCGCCCGGGAATAGTGTGCGCGATAATGCAAATCGGCATTTGATGTATCCCTTTTGCTTCTTCAAAGCCGCGCACGACATCACGGATGTCATTTCCGTTGATTTCAATAACATGCCAATTGAACGATTCGTATTTTTTACGAAGCGGCTCAAGCGGCATAATATCTTCGGTGTTTCCGTCAATCTGTATATTGTTGCGGTCAATAACGCATATCAGATTATCTAATTTATTTTTGCCGGCAAAAAGCATCGCCTCCCAGTGGAGCCCCGCTTCATGCTCGCCGTCTGATGTCAGCGCGTACACATACGCTTTTTGGTTATCCATTTTAAGCGCAAGCGCCACACCCACGGCCTGCGCGAGGCCCGCCCCAAGCGGCCCCGAAGTCGTTTCTGTCCCCGGAAGACGAAGGCGCTCGGGGTGTCCCTGAAGCCGTGATCCGAATGCGCGAAGCGTTAAAAGTTCCTCAACGGGAAAATATCCGGATTCAGCCATTGCGGCATATCGCACCGGACAAATATGTCCATTTGAGAGAATGAGGCGGTCGCGGTCTTCCCACGCGGGATTCTTGGGGTCGTGATTTAAAATATGAA
>CAZKXD010000011.1:0-15826 GCA_964556765.1 uncultured Candidatus Saccharibacteria bacterium
TCTTCCAGAGAAAAATAGCCGCTCATGGCCATTGTTACATAGCGGATAGGGCATATATGACCATTGGAGAGAATCAGTCTATCACGCTCTAACCAATCCGGATTTTTGGGGTCGTGATTTAAAATATGAAAATATAAAGCGGCAAAAATATCCGCCATACCAAGCGGCCCGCCCTGATGCCCGCTTCCCGCGTGCGCAACTGATGTAATGACATGCTGTCGCAGACGGTTTGCTATAATTTCCAGTTCTTTTATTTTTTCATCGTGAATATCCTGCATATAGTATATTTCTTATGCGCGCGTACTATTTCTGAGCCGATCAATGGCTTGCTCAAAATTATCACTTCCCAAAATTAGAGACCCCGACACAATCCTGTTCGCCCCCGCGGCGACAAGCATTGGGGCCGATTTGAAATTGACTCCGCCGTCAACACTTATTATAACGTCGGGATATTCTTCCCGCAATCGCGCGACAGAGGAGAGAACGCGGGCGTCAAATGGCTGTCCTTGATATCCAATGCGGGCAATTCCCATACACTGCACAAAATCAACGGCGTGAATCCATGGTTTGATTTTTTCAATCGGAGTATCAATATTTATTGCTATGCCGAGTTCTATATGCTGTTCGCGATTTCCATCCGTTTGTTTGCCGTATATTGAATCCCGCAGTTCCGAAATAATAAAATCCATATTCCGAACGCTTTCAAAATGCACGATAACGCGCGCCGCGCCAAACAAAATCCAGTTTTTAATTTCTTGTTCGGGGTTCTCTATCATCAAATCGGCTTCAAAATCTATGTCTTCCCAAAATGGCATTGCGTCGCGCGCGCGGACAATTTCGCGTAAATCATCTGCATTCTCGCTATACGGCCAACTTTTTTCCGGAACAAATATCCCATCCATTACATCAAGTTGGACAATCGGGACAATTCCTACAAACGAACCGACTTGTTCGCGTAATTCCGAGAACGAGCGCGGCATAAGCGCGGGGATAATTTCAACAATATCAGACATTGAGATGTTCAACGCTCAAGATTAGGATATAAATCAATTTTTTTAATTCTGCGAATATGCCGCTCCTCGTTGGAAAACGGGGTTTGAAGCCACACGTCTACGGCGGCGATAGCCTCTTTTTCACCCGCAAAACGAGCTCCGATTGAAAGCACGTTTGAATCATTATGCTCGCGCGAAACGGCAAGAATATCCGCGTTGCCGCCATAATATACGGCTGCGCGCACACCGGCAAACCGATTCGCGACCATTGCCTCTCCTTGTCCCGAACCGCCCATAATAATTCCGCGATATTCCTCCGGATTTTTTGAGACCTCCGCCGCGACAAGCGCAATAAAATCGGGATAGTCATCCGTTTCTACATATTGTAACGGCCCCTTGTCAACAACGGAAATTCCTTGTTTTTTGAGATGAGAAAAAATCGCATTCTTCAAATTGAAACCCGCATGGTCTGAAGCGATGAAAATAGTCATAGAAATATATATGTCCTACTTTGTTTTTGCGTATTGTCCGCTCACGCGCACATGTTCTAAAAGCGCGTGGGCATATCCCATTTCATTGTCATACCACGCAAGTACTTTTACCAAATTACCGCCCACAACGCGCGTAAATGAAAGGTCGGCGATGGACGCATACGGGCTTCCGATAATATCGGAGGAAACAATCGGGTCCTCGGTAACTGAAAAAATTTTTTTCCAGCGTTCTTGCTGTGCCGACTTTTTCAAAATTGCGTTAACCTCTTCGGTTGAAGTATTTTTCTTTGCAATAAACGTGACGTCAACAAGCGAGCCGACCGCTACGGGAACCCGTATGGCAATGCCGTCAAAGTTTCCTTCAAGAGAAGTAATCGCTTTCGTGGTCGCCGTTGCCGCGCCGGTTGTTGACGGCACGATATTCTGCGCCGCGGCGCGTCCCCGCCTGAAATCTTTTTTATGCGGTCCGTCAATAAGCCCTTGTGACGTGGTATATCCATGCACAGTATTTAAAACGGCTTTTTCTATGCCTATTTCCTCATCTAAAATCGCCACAAGCGGGCTTCCCGCATTCGTGGTACACGACGCGTTTGAAGAAATATCGCACGTTTTGAGCTCTTTTTCGTTTATTCCCATAAGCACGGTCGCTCCGTGGATGCCTTCTTCGGGATCATCTTTGAGAGGCGCGGTCACCACCACGCGGCGCGCGCCGGCGAGAAGATGCACCCGCGATTTTTGATAACTCGCAAACGCACCGGTCGCCTCTACCACAATATCTACCGCAAGCTCTTTCCACGGAAGCAAAGCGGGGTCTTTTTGATTTAAAAGCAGTATATTTTTTTTGCCCACGGTAAGAACGTGTTTTTCTTCCACCCATCCGAGCGAAATACCCGAGTCTGTTCTTCCATATACCGTGTCATATTTTAAAAGATAAACGAGATTTTCCGGATCACCGAGGTCGTTTATCGCCACAATGTCAAAATCGGGATGCGTCCGCGCAATTTTGAAAAAAGCCCTCCCAATCCGACCAAAACCATTTATCGCAATGCGTATTTTATTCATGATGACTATATTATACAGCAACCTTCTGTGTTTGGATAATAGAAGTTTTCCACCATATACTGCTAGACATAATATAGCTCCCCCGCCCACGCCGTCTCCTTCGCGCAAGGATTCAAAGTGTCGAGAAAGACCTCGGCGGGCACAGGTCGGCTCGGAAAAACAAAAGCAAGCTTTTGTTTTTCTCTCGCTCTGTGTCGCTAATAAAAAAGTTTATTTTTTCATTTCTCTCGCTCTGTGTCGCTAAAGTATACGAAAAGATGCATTGCGATACAACGCAATAATGACACTCTTCAACTATTCCAATATACTGGAATAGTCGTCCGTATCCATAAGTGGTCTAAATCTAAATATGAGCCAAACACTCCTAAACTATTCCAATATACTGGAATAGTATATACGTTATGTAGGTGGTAGAGTAGATAAGTATTCCAATATACTGGAATAGTTATCAATATCTATTAATAATCTTTAATAATCTAATTCAAATATATGCCACATATATCATCACGAAAAATGGACGAAAAAATTTTGAAAAAAACATACGAGATGCTCTTCTCGGCAATTATTAGTAAAAATGTCACTCAAAAGCAACAGCGCTTTGCGTTTAAAGAATTGTTTACACATACTGAAAAAATAATGCTTGGGAAACGACTGGTGGCAATCGCATTATTATCACAAAACCGCAGTCCGTATAAAGTAGGACAAATATTGAAATTAAGTCCAACGACAACAATAAAATTGCAATCAAAAATTGAAAATGGAAAAGTCAACGGCATTATTAAACTCTGCAGTATTTTACAAAAAGGACCTTTGCAGTATTATATTGAAAATCTCCTGAAGCCAATGCCTCGCTATGGCACAAGTCCATCAAAACTTTTTAAAGAGCAATAGCTAATGTTTAGCTAACGTCCGTGTACTATTCCAGTATACTGGAATAGTACTTACTTACATACATAGATATGGTGGATATGTAAGTATTCCAATATACTGGAATAGTCATCCGTATCCATAAGTGATCTAAATCTAAGTATGAACCGGGCACTCCTACCTAAACTATTCCAACCTATACTATTCCAATATACTGGAATAGTATATACGTGGATATAGTAAATATGTAAGTATCCTAATATACTGAAATAGTATATAGATGGAAAAGAGCAACAGATAACCGTTCTTCTGCTATTCCAGTATATTGGAATAGTACGTATGCAGATACGATGGATATACAATTGTGTGTTTCTATGCCACAAAATGGAAAAGAAAATGGAAAAGTCTTCTAGTGAAGCAGTTTTCTAAACAACGTTTCAAGCACCTGCGGATTTGCGGCTCCTTTTGTTTCTTTCATCCCCTGCCCGATGAGAAACTGTAAAGATTTTTCTTTTCCGGTCTTGAAATCTTCGGCCACATTCGGATATTCTTTAATAATTTTTTTAACAACCGCCTGCAAGGTCTGTTCGTCACTCTGTTGGAGCACATTCAGCCGTGCCGCTATAATTCGCGAATCTCCCCCTTCGGCAACCAGTACTCCCAGCACATTTTTTGCGCCGCGAGAAGAAACGGCGCCTTCGCCCACCATTCTCATAAGTTCAGCAAAAGAGGCCGTCTTATCCAAAAAACCGCGCGCATTTTCTCCCACGAGACTTCGCACATCGCTTGTAAGATAGTTTGACGCGAGACCGATTAATTTTTTATCCGCTCCCAATTCCCGCGCGATATTTTCAAATATGTCCCCAAAATCAATATCCCCCGCATATATATCGGCGTCTTCTTTTTTAATGCCGAATTCCCGCTGATATCTCTCTCTTTTTTCCCACGGAAGCTCGGGGATTTCTTTTTTAAGATTTTCTTCAGAAAATTCCGGAATATCGCGTATGAATAATGCGGGCAAGTCGGGTTCCGGAAAATACCGATAATCATGCGACTCTTCTTTCAATCGCTGGGAAAATGTTTTCTCATTATGTTCGTTCCATCCGCGGGTTTCCTGAATGACTTTTTCTCCCCGCTCCAGCAATTCAATCTGCCGCTTAATTTCATACGCAATCGCGCGCTCAACCGCCTTAAATGAGTTTAGGTTTTTTATTTCAACTTTTGTGCCGAGCGTTTCACCCGCGCTTACGGATATATTTGCCTCCACGCGCATTTCCCCTTTCTCCATATGCGCGTCAGACGCCCCTACATACCGAAGCAATAATTGCAATTCCCGCGCGAAATAAAGCGCCTCCTCCGCGGTTTTTATGACCGGCTCCGTCACAAGCTCCATAAGCGGAACCCCCGCTCTGTTAAAATCAACAAGGCTATATTCGTCCGCCGCATGCGCCGACCTGCCGGTATCTTCTTCCAAATGTATGCGCGTCAAGCGAACTCCGTTAATAGAACCGCCGGAAACGAGCGGATATTTGTACTGACTGATTTGATATCCCTTCGGCAAATCCGGATAAAAATAATTTTTCCGGTCAAATTCGGTAAAATTGGCAAGTGTCCCGCCGACAGCTACGCCTATTTTCAACACATGCATAACCGCCGTTTTGTTTATAACGGGAAGCGTCCCGGGGTGCGCCATGCATACGGGACACACGTTTATATTGGGCCGTTTTTCATCCGGATCATTTTTGGAATTACAGAACATTTTTGTTCTTGTTTTTAATTCCGCATGTATCTCAAGCCCAATGGTCGGTTCATAGTTCATATCGTCATTATAAAAAAATATGGTTCTTCGCTATTCCGCAGGCGGATTCGATAAACTCACCGCAGGCAATTCAAAATAAAACGTTGAGCCTTTTCCTTCTCCGTCAGACTCTGCGCCGATCGTTCCGTGGTGAGCGTCAATAAGTTGTTTTGCGATAAAAAGCCCGAGCCCCGCGCCGGAAACATTGACCTCGTGCGCATTGTCGGCGCGAACAAATTTTGAAAATACTTTTGATTTTGTTTCCTGAGACATACCGATTCCGGTATCGGAAACAGAAAATCTGATTGTGTGTTTCTCTTCGTTTTTGCTCATTCGTATCGTGATTGATCCCGCGGGAGTATACTTGGCGGCGTTATCAATGAGATTGGCGATTACTTGCGTTATTTTCCCCGTATCAATCGCCGCAAAAAATTGTTTCCCTTTTTCAAAATCAAAAGACATCGCAAGCCCCCTTTTTTCTATGGACGGGCGTGTGTCCGAAATAACCGTCTGCGCGAGCGCGCCGACATCAGCACTCGCAAAGTTGTACGCGAGCCGCCCTTGTTCTATGCGTGAAATAGTCAGAAAATCTTCCACAATCGTAACCAGCCGTTCGCTTGATTGAAAAATCCTATCTACGGCTTCTTTAGTTTTATCGGTCAAACCGCCAAATGAACCTTCCAAAAGCATAGACGCGTATCCTTTTATGGCGGTCAGCGGACTGCGAAGCTGGTGCGACGCAAGCGACACAAACTCCGACTTACGTTGGTCAAGCTCCTTGAGCCGTTCATTGGCCACCTTAAGGTCGCCGGCCAAAAGCTCAATTTTCTCGCGAGCATTAACTTCCTTTATGACACTCTGTATGAGAAAAATTCCGAAGAAAAAGAACAATAAAAAAATCAGAAGTTTTAACAGCACTTCCTGTCCTCCATTTGCGGTAAACAATTCAAAAAGCGAAATGGCGAGAATGATAAAAGTCAAAATCTCAGCGCCGATGACTTTCACATTAAGTACATTATGGCGCACAATGGCATACGACATACCAAAAAACGCCGGGAGCATAAAAAGCGGACCATACGCGTTAAAAAATGTGTTTTCAAATATAACAACAAATACGAAATTCGTTATTATAAGAAGAATATAGCTTAAAAACGTTCCAACAATCATTGCGCGCCATTGAACCTTCTCAACAAGGGAAACGGTAAAATATTTCCTAACCATCACAACGATAGATGCGATGAGAGAACCGAGAATGACGGCACCAAAGAGCGGCATAAGCGTTCCGGGAAGTGGCGTGGCTACTCCATCATTAACGAGAACATCAGTAAAAACAAACGGGGAAATTGCGGCACCCATCGTTATCACAAGAAGAAGCATGAGCAAAATAAATGTCTTTTTGTTCATGCGAAACCGCGTGGCGGGAAAATTATACACAAAGATAAAAAAGAATACGACGTGGGGAGCGGCAAAAAATAACACCAACCGTATCCATCGCAAATTTTCAACCGGCGGAACATTCACAGAATAAAAATTCGCGACCGCCCATAATACGGTCGCAATGCTCATAATTAAAAAAAGAACACTCGTTGCGCTTTTCCTATTATGAAAATAAACGATTGCTCCTATAAAAAGGATCGCGAATGAGGGAATAATTGTGGCGGCTAACTCTAATGTCATAATATCTTCTATTATACTCTATAATAAAGGTTTCTCGAGATATTACAACGGACTCGCATTATTCCTCCATCCGCGCTCCGCTTGCGTGCCCCGCCATACCAAAAAAACGCAGAACAATCAAAACTTTGACAAACAAAAACCGCTTCTCCTGTTTGGATTATGCGATTATATCACTCATTTTTAAAACATATCTTCCTGATCGGACATTTTTAGAGCCGATTACAATTTGTCTCGCAAAATAGCAAAGTGCGGCGCCCCTAAGAAAAGACGACTCGGCGATTTGCGGAATTGCGGGAATCGTTTTTCCAACCTCTAAGAAAGAGTCCCGAAGGCGTTTCGTTAAGTATTGTGCGCCCATAAAATCACGCGCCAAAAGAATCCGCTCTTTAATGCTTGTATTTTTTGTGCGCACGCGTTGCACAACCTCATGCGCAAGATGACCGTTTAAGATAGGCAACGATGAATCAACGTCATACCGTTCAATGTCAATTATAATATCTTCTCCGCTTCCGGTAACCATGAGAACGGGAATGCCATGCTTTCGCGCCCGTTCTCGTATACTAACTTTAAGCGGAAGATTGTCCATCTCTTCAATTAAGAGATTTATTCGCGGATGAATTAAGAATGTATCTATATCTCTTTCCTGAATCCCTTTTTCAAAAACAGTTATGTCAATGTATGGGTTTATTTCATACGCCTGGCGAGCCGATAGAGTAGCTTTGTTGAGACCAAGCTCGCATAATCCCGCCCTAAACCGATTTAAATTAGAGAGGGAAAGCGTATCGTAGTCGGCAAATTTCATCCTGCGCGCGCCCCCTTCGAGAACAATACATAGGGCGCCGGGATTGCCAACATTGAGACCGGCGAATCCTATACGCGCTTCTTCAAATAACTTTTGTTCCGAAGTCATGATAAGATTTCTGTTCCGAGATATTCTGACTTTTTTGAAATCTTCTTCAGCCAGAATATGAACAAGGTGGTTTTTCCACGGAAAATATACCCAGCGACTATCTATAGACAGAGAATCTGGTTCTTGCCGAGCATTACCACTCGAAGACGACAATGAATTAATTTCATTGAGCTCCGCGCGCTGGGCGTCTAGATTGTCCACGCATTGTATTCCGGCAGTTTGAAGTAGTTTGTTAAATGTGTTTTTATCTTTTTGCACACGCACATTAAGCAACTGCGGCGTATATATGACATGCGCAAACTTTGACTTTCGTAGTGTGCGCTTTATATTTTTTTTCATACTATGTATTTATTGTATTAATTTTTCTGTTACCGTATGTCGCGGAGTTTTTTTGTGCAAAAAGTCTATCTCACCGACCGCAAAAAGAAACTGGGGGCGCATTTCTTTGTTCTTTGTTATAGATTGAAGTTCTTTATATAAATCCGCCATTTCTATCGCCGCGACAAAAATTGACGTATTAAAACCGTGCGCATGAAATTCCAACATCGCACGCTCTGCAAGTCTTCCCACCCTCGTCCACATACGCTCATTATCATCCCGCGAAGAGATAATCGCAACAAGCGGCGCAGAAGAAACACTGCGATAATTTAACTTTGAAAGTAGCGCCCCGCAATCAAAGAAACGTATAAGTTTTGGGATAACAAATGACATAAGAAATGGCATTCTAAGCGAGTAACCGGGAATTCCCTGCTTTTTGGCGGAAAGACTGTGATTGATCCAGTGCGATATTTCCTTTCTAAAATCAGAGTTACCGTATGCAAGCCGAAGCCCTTTCGCGGTGAGTGCGGCAATTTTCTCTATCTTCTCTCGTTCTGTTATGTATTCAATGGTAAGTTCATCGTCTATATATTGCCCCTTTTCAAGTATCGTCAAAATATCCCGAGAAACGGTCTCTGGAACGGGCACATCGTGAAATACGCCACGCGCGTTAACCCAATCTGTTATGGCAACAATTAATTTTTCAAGCCGAGAATGAGAAGTCGCCATTTCGCCCCCATCATACATAAATATTTTTGCGACAAGAGCGCTGTCGTTTTTGGCAATATGTTCTATTCGAGAAAATACGCCCCAATATTGAGCGGCGAGAACGGCGTTTTCTATGGCACAACCTAAACTAATATGCAAATCTCTTCCGCGAGGATCTGCTTGGGGAAGCAAGAGCCGCGTATCTTTATAAAACTCAATAACGGTATCCGCTATCTTAAAAAGCCACGGCTGGCTATTGTGCGTCGATGGAGCTAAAATGGCATATTCCAAAATACGCACCGCCTTTTCGTTTAAAGTCATTGTGTTTGGGAATTCTTTCCGGTTGCGGACTTGTGAATTATCTGCCATATATCTCTATTTTTGCACCCACTTCTGTTTTATGCCTGGTTTAAAATATAGGGGGTCTTCAGACTGCCAACATACAATGTGCAACAGAACTTTTTCTTTCAAAAAATCCGAAAGCTCTCTGAATTCTGAATTTTTTTCTCGAAGATTTTTTATAATTTCGGCAATTAATTTTTTTTCCATCGCAACATCAACCCGTGCGCCCTTTTGTACCTCAATATTTATTTCCAGATATTGATTTTGGTCATCGCTAAACTTGGTAATAATCGTACACTTCCCGGTAAGTATTGTATCAAAGGGTTTCTGGAAAAGTACCTCGCGTATGGTTTCCGGGTATATCTGCAAACCATACAAGGTGGTTGAAAGATCCGCTCGTTCATATACATACACAAAAGGCAATTCATACAACAGTTTATCTATCCCCGCCCTTTTTGCTTCTACGTCCAAGTCGACATCATGTTCTTTGCATATTGCTTTCATTTGAGCAAAACTGTGCACGCCTCCATGATCGCCAATTGAATACCGTATCAGTGGTGTGGCGCTATCCCCCGTAAGAAGAATTTCCCCTTCCGGCGACAAATCAAAAGAAATAAAAGATGGGATATACTGTGTAAGCGTTGGTGTTTTTGTAATGGGAGAAAAAATATCATTAAAAAGTTTTGGTTTTTTAGTTGCAATACGCCGAATCAAGATAGAAAGTGGCGTTTCAAATGACATGGTTCCAATATCGGCGCTCCCATAAATATTCATTGAGTCGCGAAGTGGATTTTTCATTCCAACTTTCCTCGCGCAATAGTCCCTAAAATTTTCTGTGAATGCTTCGGCGGCAAAAAGCAAACGAACAGAGTATCTTTTCAAGTGTATGCCGTGTTGCGGAGCTTCGTCAAGAATATCTTTTATGAACGGCGGATAGCCAATAAGTAAAATCTCTTTAAAACTTGGCGCGAGATTGCTTAAAATTTTAAAAATCTCACCTTTATTGATACCGGGGGTAATAATAGAAATGGGATAACCGCGCCCTTGCATGAACCGTAGCGCCTGATAGGTAATAATGCCTCCAATCCATACCCCCATGCCAAAACAAATGACGGCAAGCGTTCCACCACGTGACGGGTTGGCATTTTCATTAAAAAAGATTTCATGAATGACTGATGACTGCACATACGACAGCGCCCCCCAAAGGCAAATTTTACTGTCGAGGCTAACGGTCTAACCAAATGCCCAAAAAATACCGGCTCTCCCGTTGAACCGGACGTTGAGGTAAAAACAAATGGCTTCTCTAGTGTTCCGCCCCACGAACGATCTTTTAGCGAATACTTTCGCACATAATTATTTTTCGTGGTGTGTGGGACAAAACGCAAATCTTCCGGAGTTTTTATCTTCTCAATATTCACTCTGTGTTTTTTTAGAAAATCTCTGTACGCAGGAACCAGTTTCTGCGCGGCGTTAAAAAGCGCAAATGCCTTTGTCCTTTCCTCGTCTCTCCAAAAGGTATCTCGTTTGGTCAACAAAAAGCTTCTAATCTTGCGAGAAAGCTTTCGCCCATCCAAATCACTATTTTTAAAAACACTCATAAAAATGAAAAGAATCGCTTATATCCCCTCTTTTTTAAGATCTTCAAAAAGTTTCTGCGCTTTTTTTGAGAGATTTTTTGGAAATCGTATATTTAATTTTACGAGAAGATCTCCTCGCTTTAGGGCGCCGAAGGGAACTCCTTTGTTGCGAACCCGCAGTATTTCGCCAAACGAAACATTCGGCGGAACCTTGAGCGTAATTAAGCCATCAAGCGTTTCAATCGTGTATTCATTTCCCAAAAGCGCATCGGTTAGTTTTATGTCAAGATCCATAAGGATATTATTTCCTTCGCGCTTAAACACGGGATGCTTGCTCACGTGCACTTTGATATATAAATCTCCCGAAACGCCCGCCGAAATTGCTTCCCCCATGCCGGAAAGGCGTATCACTTCGCCATTTTGTATTCCGGGAGGAATTTTAATGGAAACCTCTTCTTGTTTGCGCACCACGCCGGCGCCGCGACATATGTTGCATGACTGTTTGGGAACCTCGCCTCTGCCGCGACACACACTGCATTCTTTAACGCTTGTAAATGTGCCGAAAAAGGAAGAGCGCGTTTCCTGCACTTTTCCTTGACCGTTACAGGTCACGCATTTCGTAAAGGAGGTTCCCGCCGAAGCGCCCGTGCCGCGACACGAATCACACACAGACGTTTTGGTGAGAAGCACCGACCGGTCGGTGCCAAATATCGCGTCATGAAATGATATTTCCAAATCAATGGAAATATCGCGTCCGCGCTTCGCGCGCTCGCGTCCGCCACCGCCGCCGAAAAAATCTCCAAAGATATCGCCGAGGTCAAACTCCACGCCGCCGAATCCTTGTCCGGCAAAACCGTTGAAATCAAAACCGGAAAATCCCGGCCCGCCGCCGAAACCATTCCCCGCAAATGCCTGCCCGTATGTGTCATATTCCGCCCGCTTTTTGTCGTTAGACAACACCTGATACGCCTCATTTATTTCTTTGAATTTTCGTTCATCCCCGCCGCTTTTATTATCGGGATGATATTTGCGGGCAAGTTTATGAAACGCTTTTTTTATGTCCTCTTTTGAGGCGTTTTTTTCAACTCCCAGTGTTGTGTAATAGTCTTTATTCATAAGAAACGTAAAACGCGAAGTGCGCAATCTAAAACAATAATTAAAAATTAAAAATGACCGTCATTATTTCTTGTCACCGCCCTTTGGGTCTGATTCGCCTCCTTCCGTATAATCCGCATCTTTAATATCTTCATCATCTTTCTTTGGTTGTGAGGATTGCTGTTTTGCAAGCGCTTCGCCGATTTTTTGCATTTCTTGAGAAAGCGCATCCGTTGCCGACTTGATTGCGCCGCCGTCAGCCCCTTCCATCGTTTTTTTGAGAGTCACTATCTTCTCCTCAACGCCTTTTTTGATATCTTCCGGAATTTTGTCCGCATTGTCTTTAAGCGCCTTTTCGGCAACATGAATCGTCGTTTCTCCCTGATTTTTAATATCCGCATTCTCTTTCTTTTTCTTATCTTCATCCGCGTGAATTTCCGCGTCTTTTTTCATTTTTTCTATATCATCCGAAGAAAGCCCCGAACGCGCTTCAATGCGAATGGATTGCTCTTTGCCGGTTGATTTGTCTTTTGCCTTCACGCTCAAAATACCGTTCGCGTCAATATCAAACGAAACCTCAATCTGCGGCAACCCGCGCGGCGACGGAGCAATTCCGTCCAAAATAAATCTCCCGAGCGTCTTGTTGTCGGCAACCATTGGCCGTTCTCCTTGTACCACATGAATCTCCACGGATGTTTGGTTGTCCGCGGCGGTTGAAAAAATCTGCGTTTTTGCGGTCGGTATGGTCGTATTGCGCTCAACGAGCTTTGTCGCAACGCCACCCATCGTTTCTATGCCAAGAGAAAGCGGTGTTACGTCAAGAAGCAAAACATCTTTCACGTCACCCTGTAGAATACCCGCTTGAATGGCTGCGCCGACAGCGACAACCTCATCGGGATTTATGGACCTATTCGGTTCTTTGCCAAAAAGCTCGCGCACCTTATTGAAAATAAGCGGCATTCTCGTTTGACCACCGACTAAAATGATTTCATCAATATCCCCCATGGCAAACCCCGATGCCTGAATCGCTTTTTTGGTAATTTCAATCGCCCTTTCAACAAACGGAAGAGATAATTTTTCGAGCGTCGCACGCGTTAATTTCATAAGAAGATGCCGCGGGCCGGAAGAATCCGACGTAATAAATGGTATGTTTATTTCCGTCTCCATTACTTCGGAAAGTTCGTGTTTCGCCTTTTCCGCCGCTTCTTTAAGTCGTTGAAACGCGAGCGGGTCCTTAGAAACATCAATGCCGCTTTCTTTTTTAAATTCGCCGATAATCCATGTAATGATTTCGCGGTCAATGTCTTCTCCGCCCATATGCGAATCTCCATCGGTAGATTTGACGTCAACCACTTCTTCGCTAATATCAAGAACGGTCACATCAAACGTGCCGCCGCCGAAATCAAACACCGCAATCTGCTCATCTTTCTTTTTATTAAATCCATACGCAAGCGCGGCAGCCGTCGGTTCGTTGATAATTCGCTTGACCGTAAATCCGGCAATTTCACCGGCGTCTTTAGTCGCTTTTCTCTGCGAATCATCAAAATACGCCGGAACGGTTATCCCCGCTTCGGTTATCTTTTCACCGATTTTTGCTTCCGCGTCACGCTTCATTTTCTGCAAAATCGTAGCCGAGATTTCCTCGGGAGAATGAAAGGTGTCGCCCATTTTGACGCGCGCGCCGCCGCTCTCCGCCACAAACAGTACCGCGCCTCTTTCTTTCTGGATGACGGGGTCATCAAACCGATGTCCCATAAAACGCTTGATGCCGGAAATCGTGTTGTGGGGGTTTGTCACCGCCTGTCTTTTCGCCAACTGGCCAACCAAACGCTCGTTATTTCGCGCAAGCGCAACAACCGACGGGGTTGTTCTTCCCCCCTCGGCATTTTCAATGATACGCCACCTTCCACGATTGCCATGGCGGAGTTTGTCGTTCCCAAATCAATACCCAATATTTTAGACATAGTACATTTAAAAGTTAAAAATCAAAGTGTAAAATCGCGTTTTACATTTTGCGTTTTAATAATCTGCTTCGACCAAGAAGCAAAAATTAAGAATTGAACGCTTAATTCCTAACTTATGATTCCTGATTCTTTTTATATTTTCCGACTTTCACCTTTGCCGGACGAATAATGCCGTCTTTCATACGATACCCCTTCTGTAACACTTCCGTCACGATACCGTCAGCGGCTTCATTGGACACATCAACAATCTCAACTGACGCGTGCGCGCGCGGATCAAACGGCATACCGTTCGGTTCAATCATTTCCAATCCGTTTTCTTTTAATATCGCGTATAGCTGTGAATAAATATATTCTACTCCCGTGCGCCAGTTTGCATCAACTTTTTCCCACGATTCCTTGTTGCCAAACGCCAAATCAAAACTGTCTAAAACCGGCAAAAGCTGTTGAAATATGTCTTCCGTAACAAATCCCGCCAATTCCTTTCGTTTTTTTTCCTCCTCTTTTTTCAAATTAATGCTGTCGGCCTTCATTCTTTGCCACCCATCAAGATATTCTTTTTTTTCTTCCAGACATTTTTGTAACTTTTCTTTTAACTTTTTGACTTGAGGTATTTCCGTCCCCTCATCATCCGTTTCAACAATATCAACATTGTCTTCCGTTTTTTTAGAATGAATATCCATAAAAATATTATACAAAGAATTTATTATGTGTCAACGATACACCCGTCGCATTGTAGCCGCCAACACACGATATCAATACACACAAAGATTGTGTGGCAGCCCTGATTCTCGCGAAAAGTAAATCGAGCAACTCACTATCTTTTTGACCATTGTGGCGCTTTCCGCGCTTTTTTTAGACCGAATTTTCGTCGCTCTTTTGCGCGGGAATCTCGTTTTAAAAATCCCGCTTTTTTTAAACGATCGCGCCATTCGCCGTCGTACGCAACAAGCGCACGCGCGAGCCCATGACGAACCGCTTCCGCTTGTGACGCAATGCCGCCTCCCCTGACCAATGTTGAAATGATAAACTTGTGTGACGCTTTTACTTTTGAAAGCGCCTCGTTCGCCACGATATTGTGTTTTTTAATCCGAAAATAATCCGTAACCGGTTTTTCGTTTACCGTAAAAGTTCCTTTGGCGGTTTTGCTTTCCATAAGACGAACGCGAGCGATTGATGTCTTTCGCCTTCCCACTGATTCAATATATCGCCCGTCCTCAATCTTCTTGTTAGATAGTGTGGTATCCATACGTATATTATTATTCTGAAATAAATAAATGCTTCATCATTCCGTTTCTTAATTTATTTGACGGAAGCATACCGTAGACCGCCCGCCTGATTGCTTCGCCGTATCCCCGCCGCCGTATGACGCTTCCCAACAATTCTTGTTTAAGACCACCCGGATATCCTGAATATCGCACATATTTTTTTGAGCGCGCTTTGACGGAGTCCACGGCAATTTGCGAAGCGTGTATTACACGAACGGTTGTTCCGAGAGAAGCGCGCCGAACAAACGCGGCCTTGTTCTTGCCCATCAAAAGCACCGCCACTTCAGAGGCAAGCCGCCCGAGTTTTTTCCCTTGAGCATCAAGCGTATATGTGTTTGTTTGTTCTTTGTTTACCATATCAATTATGTATGTAATCAAATAAATTCAATGCGCGCCATGGGACTTGCGTCTCCGCTTCGGCGGGGAAATTTGGTAATTCGCGTATATCCGCCGTTTCTTTTTTGATATTTGGAAGATACGTCGGTAATGAGTTTTTTTGCTCCTGTTTTGCTCAACAGGCGCGCCGTAAGCAACCGGTGTGCGGAAACAGTATCCTTCTTGCCTTTTGTGACCAGTTTTTCAATGAAGGGGCGCAGTTCTTTTGCTTTTGCTTCCGTCGTCGTAATATGTCCGCGCTCAATAAGCGAGCGCGCAAGACTGCGCAAAAGCGCTTTCCGCACATCTCGCGTTCTGCCGAATTTTCTATTTTTATTATGATGTCGCATAAAAATGTAAAACTAAAAACGCAAATCCTAAAACA
>CAZKXD010000012.1:0-15678 GCA_964556765.1 uncultured Candidatus Saccharibacteria bacterium
TTTCATCCTCTTTTCCTTGGGAGTGGGATTCTTGGGCGCGGGAATTATTCTCCTGTGGGCCGCCATACTGCCCATACCTGATTTAAAAACATTTGACGACCGTATTGTCGTTGAATCAACAAAAATTTATGACAGAACCGGTGAAATTCTTTTATATGATTTTCATGAGAATATACAAAGAACCGTCGTACCTGTTGAGGAAATATCACGCCACTTAAAAAACGCGACCGTCGCGATTGAAGACGACACATTCTATGAGCACCGCGGCATTCGTCCGCTTGCTTTTCTGCGCGCAGTTGTCGTTAATCTTCTACATTTCCAATTCCTGCAGGGAGGTTCAACGATAACGCAACAGGTTGTCAAAAATTCAATTCTTACTCCGGATAAAAAAATATCGCGAAAGTTAAAGGAGTGGGTTTTGTCCGTTAAACTGGATAACGCATTATCCAAAAATGAGATATTGGGACTTTACTTGAATGAAACTCCGTACGGAGGAAATGTATACGGCGTGGAGGACGCCAGTAAACTATTTTTCGGCAAAAGCGCGCACGATGTAACACTCGCGGAGGCGGCGTACCTTGCGTCGCTCCCCCAAGCGCCCTCCTACTATTCGCCCTATGGAAACAATCGGGAGCGGCTTGAGGAAAGAAAAAATTTGGTTCTCAAAAGAATGCTTGACCTCGCATTTGTCGGGGAGGAAGAATATGAAGCCGCCAGAAACGAAATAGTGACCTTTAGTCCGCGCGCAACGCTCGGCGTTCGCGCCCCGCACTTTGTATTCTTCATACAGGAACAGCTTGAGCAAAAATACGGCAAGGAGGCGGTTTCCCGCGGAGGACTTCGCGTTATTACCACGCTTGATGCGTCTTTACAGGAAAAAGCGGAAAAAATTGTCGCCGATTTCGCGGAAACAAACTCAAAAAACTATAATGCCCATAACGCGAGCCTTGTCGCGATTGACCCTAAAACCGGAGAAATACTCGTTATGGTCGGGTCCCGCGATTATTTTGAAAAAAGTTATCCTGAAGGATGTTCCTCGGGAATAAATTGCGCGTTTGACCCACAAGTAAACGTGGCAACCAGAAAACCGGGCAGACAGCCGGGGTCGGCGTTCAAACCATTCGTATACGCGACCGCGTTTCAAAAAGGGTTTACTCCCGACACGGTGGTATTTGACCTCAAAACACAGTTCCATTCCGGATGCGATACGAACGGAAAGCCCTTGTCTGATTCGGTCAAGGAAGATGAGTGTTATATGCCAACAAACTATGATGATATCTTCAGAGGGCCGGTAACGCTCCGAAACGCGCTCGCGCAATCAATCAACATACCTGCAATTAAAACATTATACTTGTCCGGACTTTCTGATTCTCTCAACACCGCAAAAAAAATGGGTATCACGTCTCTTGCCGACATCAACCGCTATGGGCTTACGCTCGTGCTCGGAGGCGGGGAAGTTTCTCTTCTTGAAATAACAAGCGCGTACGGGGTATTCGCAAATGAAGGAGTAAAAAATCCGCACATCGGAATATTGAAAGTCTCCGACAGTAACGGAAACACGCTCCAAGAATTTTCTCCGAGGCCGGAAAAAGTTTTGGAACAAAACATCGCGCTTCAAATTTCGGATATACTCTCCGACGAAGAGGCGCGCGCGCCCGCGTTTGGCAATCATTCATATCTGTATGTTCCGGGATATGATGTTGCGGCGAAAACCGGAACGACAAATGATTACCGAGACGCGTGGATTATCGGGTATACTCCTACGCTCGCCGTCGGCGCGTGGGCGGGAAACAATGATAACAGCGAGATGGAAAAACGAGTCGCCGGATTTATTGTTGCGCCGATGTGGAATGCGTTTATGAGAGAAGCGCTCCCTTCATTGCCGCAGGAATCTTTTAAAAAGCCGGAATATACCCCTAAAGAATTATTAAAACCGATTTTGCGCGGCATATGGCTTGGAAACGAATCCTATTTTATTGATTCCATATCAGGGAAGCTGGCAACCGTGTATACGCCGGAGGAAACAAAAGAAGAGCGCATTGTGCCAAATGTGCATTCAATTTTATACTGGGTTAACAAAGAAAATCCGCTCGGAGAAGTCCCCGCGCATCCGGAAAATGACTCTCAATTTACGTTATGGGAAACACCGGTCCGTGAGTGGATGGAAGCGCGCGCTATTGAGCCCGCACCCGCGCATGCCATACCAACCGAATATGATACCGTGCATAAACCTGAATTTATTCCTCAAATCAAGATTTCCGGTTTATCGTCCAACGTCGCGTATGACCCGTCTCAAAAATTAAATTTTACGGTTACGGGAACGGGGAAATATCCCGTTACGCGCGTTCTCGTATTTGTTAACGGCGTTTATTTCTCATCACTCAATAAAATTCCGTTTATATTTTCATTTGTTCCCGAAAACCTCGCGCACATAACGACGGAAAATGAAATACGCGTCGTTGTATATGATGCCGTTATGAATAAAAATGAAAAAACGTTTATTTTAAGATTACGCATATAACACAACGGCTGTCTATATGCACCGCTTGCTTCCGCATATATACTATACATCACCGAATATCAGAGATCTGACTTTTTTTAAGATTTTCGCATACCCGTTTTAATATGAGCGGTTTTTTTATATATAGTTCATTTTTTACAACAGGTGGAGCAGACACATATATCGTTTTATTTCTAATTTTTATATCTGATTTTTCAATGGATATCCGTAATTCTTGAAGAACGGCAGAAATAAAAACTTTTTTAAGAAAATCGTCCGGAGGCGTGATATTTTTAAACTTTTCAAGAAAAGAGCGTATATTGAAGTCCATAGACAAAACATTTGACAGTTAACCGGTAATTTTTGACTCAAAACGGTCAAACGTCACGCGTGCATTACTTGTTAAGCGGCATTACGAGATACATAAACGATTTATCACCAACACCGCGTATTATAAGCGGACGCGCATCTCCGCTGAATTGAAACACAACACTGTCTTTTGCGATTGAAGAAAAACACTCAATCAAATACCGGTAGTTAAAACTAAGCGACAGTTTTTCCCCCGAAAGAGCGCCTTCAATCCGCGTCGTGTGTTCTCCCACATCCGCATTTTTGGAATATACGCTGAATTCTTTTTCCTTTGGATCAATGGAAAAATCAACCTGATTCAGTTTGTCTGCAAAGATATTTGACATTTTTAATGCATCTACGATGTCTTGTTTTAATACAACCGCCTCTGTTTTAAACTCTTTGGGGATAATCTGTTGATAATCCGGAAAAACACCATCAACAATGCGTGAAGTAATATACATATTTTCCGTAATAAAAGATATCTGATTCTTATCAAAATGAATTTCAACGTCCCCTGAAACCGAATCAAGTATGCGTATAATTTCAGATATATTTTTAATCGGTATCAGAACCGGATGAAACTGGCTTCCGTGCTTTATAGATCCCCTTTTTTCCGCAAGTCGGAAAGAATCGGTTGCCGCCATAACTAAACTGTCTGCTTCGGCGTGAATATATATACTTGATATTTCCGGCTTTATATCTGAAAGAGACGCACTGTACACAACTGATTTAAGACCCGAAACAAATGTATACGAATCAATAATAAACGGGGTTTTGTTTTGTATATGCGGCAATGTCGGAAAATCTTCGTACGGATAACTTTTAATAACCGTTGATATGGTATTGGTCGTAACTGAAAGATTGTTATTCTTTAGCTTTAAAACAACCGTTTTATCATGAATATGGGAAAGTAGATTGTGTAAAACATTTCCCGGAATCGCGGTTACTCCTTCTTCTTCAACTTTTGCCGGTATTTTGATTTCAATACCTAAATCAAGATTTGTTGAGCGTATACGCACGGTTTTATCCTTAGCGACAAAAAGCAGAGAGTTAAGAATCGGAAGGGAGAGATTTTTCCCCGTCACTTTTTCAGCAATACTCACGGCATCTCTTATTTTTTCTTTTAGGCATTCAACATTCATAGTGTTTGTTTTGTTTATACTCTTCTATTAAAAATATAATGATAATAATAGCGCTGTGGATATGTGTATAAAATGATTTTATTGTTTTTAAATAAAGATTTTAGCGCCGTTTGTTTTTTTATATAGTGTTGAAAATTAAAATGAAATGTTTACAAATTATTTTTATGGCATAACGCGTGTCATATATCCACTATGCATCCATACGCAGTACATTACTTTTCCACCATCTTTTACACAGCGTTTTGTTGGTTATACACAATGGTATGCACAAAATTGTAAGCATTGGATTTTTAAAATATTAAAACATTGAGCGTATCCGTTCAACCTCTTGAAACAGCACATTATTTTCTTTTAAATTGTTTTTTACTTTTTCGCATGAGTGTATGACCGTAGTGTGATCTCTACCTCCCATTTTTTCTCCAATTGAAGGATATGAGATATTAAAATCTTCCCGTAAAATATACATAATAACCTGACGCGGTTTGACAATTTCTTTTCGTCTTGTTTTTTTATAAATAAAATCCTTGTCCACATTATAGAAGTCGGACACAATACGGACCACATCGTCTACAGACATCATTTTTTTAGGCCGTTCATTGTGTTTTATAAGCGAGCGTATCTCTGCAAGGGACAAATCTCTGTTTTTCAGTTGTGCTTGGCATATAATCATATTTAAAATGCCCTCAAGCTCCCGAATACTGCTTTGCGTTGTTGAGGCAATACACTCCACGATATCGTCCGACAAGTTGAAATGTATCTGTTTTGATTTTGATTTTAAAATAACGACTTTTGATTCAAAATCAGGCTCCATAATATCAACAATCATCCCCTGCCCGAGGCGGGACTTTAATCGCTCTTCAAGCTCCGCGTAATTATAATGGCGGTCTGAAGAAAATATCATTTGTTTATTGTTGTTGTATAACGTGTTAAACAAATGGAAAAATTCATCTTGCGTACCGCCCTTCCCTTCAAAATAGTGGATATCGTCCATAATCAATACGTCATACTTCCGGTATTTTTCCTTAAAAATGCTTATTTTATTCATTTGGACCGAATTTATGTAATCAAGATAGAATTTTTCGGCAGTAAGATAATACACTTTTTTATTTTCATGCATTTGTTTAATGCTGTTTCCAAGCGCTTGTATAAGGTGGGTTTTACCGAGCCCTGTCTTTCCGTATAAAAACAAAGGATTATAGGCGCTTCCCGGCTTTTTCATTACCGATTGCGCGGCGGCATACGCGACTTCATTGAAAGGGCCGATAACGAAAGAATCAAAATTATATCGCGGATTCAGATTATCCTCTTTATTTATATACAAATCCTTAAGGGGAAGCTCATTTGAGTATGGCGTGGGTTTTTCATCGGGTTTTGCGTCTTCTTTTGGCGGCATGGAAGACGGATGTGTTGCAATCACGTATTCAATGTTTCTTACTCCCTCGTTCAGAGAGCGAAGAGAGTGCAATATGGACTTATGATACTTATTGGAAAGCCATTCCCGCGCAAAACTGTTCGGGACCCCGAGAAATACGATGCCGTCTTCTTGCTTCACGATGTGGGTATTTTTAAACCAAGTGCTGAAATTTGCCTTTGAGACGGCAATTTCCAGTTCCCCAAGGGTGTGTTCCCAAAGTTGTTTGTTGTCCATCATAATGAATATAATAAAGTTCGCGTACGTTACTTCTTATTATATATGACTTGCGGACAGTGCAAACTTGTAAAACGCATTTTCGCGTGTTGATAAGATGTGGAGAGTGGTGATAAATATCGGTTGACACGATGTTTGCGATTGCCTTTGGTTTTTGACGCGCCGACGCGTATAAAAAAGTATGACTCTATGAAATATGCGGGAGATGTGATATACTTTTTAATTATGTCTAAAACATATCAGCCAAAAAGAAGAAAAAGAAAGAAAACGCACGGATTTCTTGTGCGTAAAAGAACGGCGAGCGGAAGAAATGTTCTCAAACGGAGGATGAGAAAAGGACGAAAACGAATTTCTGTAAAATAAATTCGCGCATACGCGGGCATGTGTCGCATTTCCGCGAAGCAGACAGAGTGTTTTTATGCGGTAATTTCTAAAAAGTTCTGCTGTGTCCGCGGATTTTTGATATGTTGAGCAAAAAGCAAAAAATAAAACGAGCGGCATTCCCCGCCCTTATCTCCAAGGGGAAAGCGTTTCATTCTTCGCATGTTACATTGCGGATTGTTAGAAATGCCGCGCGAAAAAATAATGCTTCCCGCTTTTCTTTCGTTGTGTCGGCAAAAGTGGCGCGCAAGGCGACCGAACGGAACCGTTTCAAACGGAAAGGATACGCGGTCGTACGGACATATCTGAAACATATAAAACCAAGTCATCTGTACGCGTTTTTTTTCAAAAAAGGGGCGAGTGCGCTTTCCGCCTCCGATATGGAGAAAGAAATTGTTTCTTTACTTGTCAGAGCGGGCGCGTTAACATTCGGCTCATAACGCAATGATTCAAAATTCCGGTATTTTAAAAAAAATCAGCGCTGTCGGCATTGTGACATATCAAAAATTTTTTTCTCCCGATACGGGGCTTCTCTTTTCCGCGGGTATTTTTAAACAAAGAAATATATGCGTTTTTTATCCGACTTGTTCGGAATACGCCAAAGGCGCCATTGAAAAATATGGCTTTATTCGCGGGCTCGCAAAATCAATGTGGCGTATCCTGCGATGCCATCCGTGGCAGAAAAACCATATAGACCTTCCTTGATTGAACGAGGAGAATCCCGTACAATACGAGGATGATTGGAGATATTTTTAATACGGTTCTGTATCAACCCCTTTTCAACGGGTTAATTTTTTTGGTTGGAGTCGTTCCTTTTGGCGATTTGGGGGTCGCCGTTATTATATTAACATTGCTCGTAAAGGTTGTTTTGTTCCCCTTTTCGCATAAATCAATAAAAACACAGCGGCAGATGAAAGAGATTGAGCCGGAAGCGCAAAAGATAAAGGAAAAATACAGTAACGACAAGCAAGAGCAAGCGCGGCAGGTTATGGAGCTATACAAACGTCACAGCCTTAATCCGTTTTCCGGATGCATTTTTTTTATTATACAAATGCCGGTGATTATTGCTCTGTACTGGGTTTTTTGGAAAGGGCTTTCCAATGGAATACACACGGACATCCTATATTCTTTTATAACCGTTCCCGAGCCCATCAACTTTAATTTTTTGGGATTTATTGACATAACCGGACGAAGTTATTTCTTGGCGGCGCTTGCGGGAATTTCCCAGTATTTTCAGTTACGGCTTTCCATTCCTCCCGCATCCCCCGCTTTGAAACCGTCCGGAAACTCTTTTAAGGACGAATTCGCGAAAAATTTTGCGTTTCAAATGAAATATATATTTCCTATTTTTGTATTTATCATTTCATATACGATTTCTTCCGCGGTTGCGCTGTACTGGGCGGTATCAAACATTTTTATGATTGCGCACGAGCTCGTCGTGCGGCGTAAGGCGCACGCTCTCGCCGACAATCCGAATACCCCGAACAAAATATCCAAATGACCCGAGTGCCTTGATTTTATCCGGCGATTCGTTATTATTCGGAGTATTCGGGCAGGATGTTTGGAACGCCGATTATTATATGGAAATCGCATTTATACAAAAAACAATAGAGGAGATATTGAGCAAGCTTTCCGTCGAAGCCGTTTTCGCGGGGGTTGTTGAAATCAATAACGGGGATATCATAAAATTTTCCAGAAAAACCAACGAGCCGTATTTACTGATTGGCGACGACGGGCGCGCGCTTATGGCGCTTAACCACTTGGTAAAAAAGATATATGAATCCCAATCACTCAAACAAAATTTTAAGCCGCTTAGTTTTATTGTTGACGTCAATGATTATCAGGAACAAAAAATAGAAGATATTAAAAATAAAGCCCGTATGATGGCGGAGCGCGCGCGCTTTTTTAAAAACAACGTTGAATTGCCCGCGATGAATCCGTATGAGCGTATGATTGTACACTCATTTTTTACCAATACGCCGGACATTGAAACCGAATCCACCGGTTCGGGGCTTCAACGGCGCGTGGTGATAAAGTACGTCGGGATGATTGAGTAATTGTAGATTGCAAATTTCAAATTGCAGTTTTCAATTTGAAATTTGCAATTACAGTTGCAGGCTCCACAATGAGGAGTCTTTTTTGTTTCTGAAGATAAGCGTGTGTTCATCGGGCGAAAGCATTGGGTCTATCAAATCAATTTCCTCGCGCGCGTCTTCTTCAGGAATCGCAAGAATGTTGAGCGCCCCCGTTTCCGTGTTTATTTTCCAGAGCGCGTCGGAAAAAGAAACCTTTCCTTGATACCACGAGTCAGGGTACATGCCTTCCGGTATTTCATTCGGGGCTCCGCAAAAAAGAGTGATTGAATCTTTTGTCCAGAGACATTTTTCAGGAAGTGCGGTAATGGCGAACGCGGCGGTAACGCTGTTTTTCACTGTATACAAAAATGTTTGGAAAGAATCGGTCGCGCTCTTTGCAAAGAGAACCGTGCCGCCGTCGTTTGAAACAAGGGCGGTTAAGCCCGGAATATCACCGAGCAGTTTTTGCAGGCTGGTCGTGGAGCCAGGCGATGACGGTCCCGAGCAGTTTTTGCAGCGCCCCCGTATTTCTGTTAAATGAATATAAAAATCCGTTTGCAAACGCGGACGCGTTTGTTGCAAGAATGATGGTGTTGGTATTTGTCCATGCGGGAGCCAACTCGGTAACGGGAAATTCAAAAATCTGTTTTTTCTTCGTTCCGTCAAGCTGGGCGGTAATTCCGACTGCTACGCCGCCGGAAGGGAGAATGTATAACATATTTTGTTTGTCGGGAGAGATGACTACCGCGGAGATATTATCGGGAAGAAATGTTCCCTCCAATATGCCGACCTCGGTGCTTGTCGCCGTTTTGACGCGCGCGGCAACTGTTTTTATGGCATTATTGTCCCCCACATATCGGAGAATGATTTTTTCTCCGTCAATTCCCCAAAGCGCGCTTTGTATTCCCGGAATGGTTGTGTTTGAAACTCTGGTTGCGCGCGTGCCCTCCGCTTCTATTTCATATACGTGTCCCGTTTGCGCCTCCATATACGTAATAATTGTTTTGGTGTCGCGCTCAAATATGGTGGCTCCCGTGACGGGGCGTGCCGAGATATGGCGGAGCTGGCCGAATGATTGCGACGCTTGCGGCGCGGATGTTTCGCCGTTGGATACAGCAGGGCTTGTTTTAGTGGCGAGATCTCGTGGCGCGCTCCCCCGCCCAAACGGGAGGAAATCGCTGATTGCTTCAGGTATGGCACCCGCCGGAATTTTATCTTGTCGCACCAGTATAAATCCGGCAATAAAAAGAATAATGCCAAGCGCCGCAAGAATTCCTATTATTGTATATGTTGTTTTATGGGACATATTTTTTCTTCAATGATAATGCAATCATTTGTTTATTATTTAGGAACACAGATGTGTGTTGTACCGCCAACACCGAAGAAGCGGTCGGTCGTTCTTACTTCAAATGGCTTTCCTGAATCGCTCGCGATTTTAGCACATTGTTTTTGAAAAGCCTCTGCTATCGCCGTTTTATCTGTGGCCAACGACCCAATATCTACTTTCAACGTCGCCCCATTATTCGTGCTCGGATCTAATACTTCAGTAGCCGCCCCCAGAGGACGCCCGTCTTCTCTTTGGAGGTTTACACGATCCCCCGGTTTCCCCGCAGATACCTGCTCGATTTGTTGTGAAAGAGACGGAGATGGTTTTTTGACATCTATATTCAATTTCTGACCCGCAGTAGTTATCAATCCACCCGACGGGAGCTCAAATGTGACAAGTTTCGGGTTGATGGTATAGAGAATAAGATATCCTCCGAGCGCTATGAGGAGCCCAAGAAGCGCCATAGTTATTTTCTCTTTCGCGTCTTCTTTTGCCGTGAATGCGTCGCTTGCCATATATTGAATGCCACCGATAACTATCATTAATACAGCAAGAACAATCGCGATTCCAATGCCAAGCAAAAGAAGATTTTGGAGGTATGAGGTCGTTTTGTCGGTTCCCACTTTTTCTTGTCCGGGAAGCGATGTCAGCGGAATGTAGCGCACTGTTTCCGCCAACTGGTCTCCCGCGACAATAGCGTGCGCCGCGTTCTGTTCCGTCGCGCGCGCGTTTCCAAATACCAAAATGCCGCCCGTGATTACAAGCATAAGCGCGATGACAAGCGCGAAATGTTTTATGTGTCGTGGATATGACAAAAATTTTTCCATAGTATATGTTAAAACCGAATGAGAAGTTTTTCCGCCGCGCTTTGTAAAATTTTTGCTACGTTTTCAATCCCGAGCGTAAGCTGCGCGGTTCCCGCTCCCCCATTTTTTCGGAACGATATTTCATCTATGCGCAAAGGGGGTGTTATCAAGCTTTCGTTGAGCGACCATGCGAAGCGCAGATTTCCCGACGCGACATCTTCGGCGGAAAAAAAGTATGGTTCCGCGCGCACGGTTATTTCTTCTTCTGTAAGCGTTATTTCGGGTGTGAGCGCGCTACCGTAGCGCACTCCCAGAGTGGGGTGTTTTTCGTACAGTATCACTTCGGGGTTTTTTGCGGAGATGACTATTTCACTGCGCGCGTTACGTATTCCGTCCCCCGACGACACGGAGACGACGATGTGTGTTTCTTGAAGCGGGCGCGGCGTTTCAATGAGGATGGTGTTTTTCCCCGTTCCCGAAAGCGAGCCAAGAATACGCCGATCTTGTTGCCACGTGTATATAAGGGTTTCTTCGGAAATTCGTTTTCCGTTTTCGGATATAAAATGCGGAACAGCGAGCATTTTTATTTTGCTTTTTGAAGTAGGCAACGCCTTTCCCGCATAAAAAGGAGGTGTATAGGTGATTGCTTCATATAAAAGGTCAACTTCGGCGGGCCGTATTTCAAATGTTCGCTCTATTGTTTCTCCAAGCGGTGTTGTAACAAAAACGCCGACACGGGAAACACTGCCGAGCGCGCCTACTCTGAATGTAAATTGTGTCAATCCCGCCCCTTCCATGGCGCGCGCGCCGTTTATCGTCCACAAGACGCGAGCGGTCGCAAGGTTCACCGATGTGCTTGTAAGCGTGGCGGTTACTTCTTCTCGCGCGCGCGGCTCGCCGGGCGTTATGCGCACGTTAAGTTCTGTCGGCGACTGCGCGCGCGCGCTCAAAGCGCCGACAATAATAAAAATTGCAATAATGATTATTTGTACGGACGTTTTTTTAATTAAAGAATTCATAATCATATACGGTGAATTGCGGATTGTCCCCGAGCCTCTCTTTTATACGCTACGCGGTATGTTTTATCCTGCGCGTTTCTTTTTATTATATCTTTGAAGGGTTGTTTTTACTATTTTGAGGCAGTCCTCCCGCGATGTCGTAATCTTTTTTCGCTTTTTGTATGGTCAAGATTTCGGACGGTTTAGACGTGATAATCTGGTCCTCGGTATAGGAAGCTATTACTTTAAGCGCGACGTGCTTAAGTCCCGCAAAAAATATCCCCTCGCCGACGTCGGATTCCAAAAGAAGATATTTTTCTTCATCGGTCAGATTAAACGTTTTTTTCACCAGTTCAATCGCCGTCGGAGATTGCTTGAACAAAATTTGTATGGATGAGTTTGAAAGCATGGCGTTGCCGTATGATGAGCGGAGAAAATCGTTTACATCCTGCGTTATGGTTGCCAGTCCGAGATAATATTTTCGTCCCCGTTTTGCCATACTAAAGAGAAATGATGCCGTATCGTCGGATTTCATCATCCACCACGCTTCGTCAATGACCATAAGCCGCTTTTTCAGATTTTTTCGCACCGCGTTCCATATAAAATGCGTGATGATGTACATCGCGACCGGCTTTAATTCGTCTTCCATATCACGAACGGAAAATACGACGAATTTTTTATTGATATCAACATTGGTGGGGCGGTTTATGAAACCGGACCACGTTCCCTTTGTGTATTTTGACAGTTTTTGCGAAAGCGTTCCCCCGCCCTCCATACCCGCGAGTACCAACTCAAAATCGGAAAGGAGCGGCGGTTCTATATTTCCAAAATCAGAATCGGGTGTAATATCTTTGAGCGCGTATGTTTCGGTAATCGCGCGGTCTATAATCGCGTCTTCCTCGGGCGTAAGCCCGCCGAGCATAACTCTGAAAAGTCCCACGAGGTTTACAATGTTTGAACGCAAAACATCCGCGGGAGACTCATCTTCCGCGACCGGCGGCATATCAAACGGATTGATGTGATGTTCGGACGTAAGTGAAATATCAAAATAGCGTCCGTCAGCCGCTTCCGCGAGATATTCATATTCCCGTTCGGGGTCAATCACGATGACGTCGGTATCAAACATAAGGCTGCGCAGGATTTCAAGCTTTGTGGCGTATGATTTTCCGGCGCCGGAAGTGGCAAAAATAACCGAGTTATAATTTTCCATTGAAAAACGGTCAAAAAGAATCAGGCTTGAATTATGGCGGTTGACGCCGTACAAAATGCCGCGGTCGGAAGTCAAATCAAACGATACGAACGGAAAAAAACTTGAAAGCGGAGAAGAATTTAATTTTGAATGAGTTTTCAGTTGGTCGTCGGCAATCGGCAAGACGCTTTTGTAACCCTCTTCCTGCTGGAAAAGCGCGGGCCGCATATAGATTAGTTTTGATTCAAGAAGCGATTTAATTTCAGATTCCATTTTATCAAGTTCTTTTTCGTCACGCGCGTAGAGCGTCATATAAAATCCGACATCAAACAATTTTTCCCGTGCCTGTTGCAGTTTGTCGCGCAAGGATTCCAGGTCGCGGTACGCGACATCAAGAATGGGGTCGCGCACGAGCCCCTTTTCTTCTCGCATGGAAATCTGACTTTGCACCTCCGCGACTTTTTTTTGGAATTGCCGCAGGACCTGCGCGGTGTCTATGGGGTGCACCATAATTGAGATATCAAAAATGCGGTCAAGATTTATAACGGGCGAGAGCCAATTTTCAGAAAGATAGCGCGGATACGAGATTGCAAAAAATGTCCGCGATATTTTTTCCCCCAAATGAATTTGTTTCGGCTCTACTTTCAGCGCCGCCGGCGCGATAATGTCTTTTAATTCCAAAACGCCCGCTTCGTAAATTTCTCGCGGCAATATCGGAGATATTTCCTGCTGTTTTTCTTTTCTTCCCAATAATGTGTCTAAAAGTTTCATGGTTCTTAATTCGCGATTCTTAATTCATAATTTCGTCTTAACTGCGCACCTGCTCCGGAACAATCGGCTTTTCTTGTTCTCCCGGGTTAAATATCTTGAAATACAATTCAACCAACTCTTCGGTTCCCAACTGTGCTACGCGAATGCCGGTGCGCGAAAGACCCTGCTCCACGATTGACGCGCGCTGTTCAAGTTGTGACAAACTGGTTAAGGTTCCGTTCAAGCCCGCAAGAAGCGCCCGTGTGTAGGGAATGACGATAAAAAATGTTTTTGTCATAATGTTCACGTTTTCGGTGAATTTCTTGATAAACTCTATGTACTCGGTAACCTGTATTTTCATCAACTCGGACGTTTGTTCTTTTTTTCGTTCCTCCAGAAGCGCGATATACGGGCGTATATCAAGCTCCCGCGATTGAATGAAAAATTGTATGGAGAAATCAAGCGAGTTTAAAAAATTTTGAAATTGAAATATAATCGCTTCTTGTTCATCCTCGGATTTTAGGGCAAAGTTTAGAGATGACGCCATAAGAACAATGCGCAAAGAATTGTCTTTTAAAATCACAATCCCGTTGCGGATTTCTTTTATCGGTACAAAATTTTGTGAAGATTGGCTGATCATAATCGTTCTATGGTTTACGGTTTCGTTTTTCTCCGGCGTAGATACTTTCGTGAACATCAAGGCTCCACGCGATATCTTTTAATTTGCTTTCCGAGAGCCGCGGCACGGCGACAAGCGAATCGGCGCGCGCGGGTGTCGCTACCCGCTCTGTTTTTTTGTCCTCCTTTTTCCACGTGTATATTTTTTTTTGCAATATGTATCTGAATCCGGATTCCAATATATATATAAAGGGCTTGTTGTTTACTTTATAAAATGCCAGTGCGAGTGAAAACCCCGCGACAAGAATAATTAAAAATGCCGCGATGAAAAACGGAAGCGCTTTATATAGTATAAAGCAGATGCCCGCGCCCCCCGCGAGATACAAAAATTGTTTGAAGGTGAATGGCCCGAAAATTTTGTCTTCAACTTCAATGACTTGTGGAACCTGAAACTTCATAATTTTTTGTATGTTATGCAATTGGCTCTCTATACGGGTCTTGGTCGCCGTACTCGGTTTCCGTTCGTGAAAGCTTGAATGAACCGGATAATTTTTCTTCTACGGGGTTTACGGGTGCAGTTTTCTCATTTGCGTTTGGTTTGCTTTTGATTATTTTTCCCAATTGCGTGCGTGGCTGTCCCGCGAGCTCTTCTTTCCGCGCGGGAACTGTCGGCGCCACGGCTTTTTCTTGCGTTTGAACCGGATATGTTCCCGTGGCGGGCGCGGCATCCGCTGTTGTTTCAACCGGTAGATTTTGAGGCGGTGGGGCTTCTTTTTTCGGAGGTTCCGGTTTCCATTCATCACGCGGTTCTTGGCGTCTGATTTCTCCTCCGCGATTTTTATCAGGAGTTATTTTGAAAAAAGGTTTGCTTTTTGATTCCTCAAGAGGGCGCAGAAGTTTGTCTTCCGCGTGCTTATCGGGCGCCGCCGCACCAGATTCTCGTTCCTCAATACTGGACATCGGATGTCCAGTATTTGTTGCTGCTCGTTCATCTCGCGTGGGCCAGCCGAGATTTTGTCTTTGTATCTGCGGAGTGGAAATTTCTTTTTTTAATCTTAAAATCGGATGCTCCTCCGGTTCCCGTGTATCATACGGCGTAGGATGTAAAGCATCTTGCGACGTATTGTCCACATTTTGCGTTTCGCGCTTTGTGATTTCAGATTTTTGTTTTATTTCCACGGCTGTTTCTTGTTTCTCGCCGCTCGTTTCCTCATCTGCGACGCCATGTATTTTTTTAAGCGACTCCCTGATGGGGCGAAAAATTTGTTCATTTATGTCCACGGCAATCTGTTTCGCGGCATCGCTCCCAATGTTGAGTTCTCGCGCGACGTTGCGGATATAATCTTTTGGGTGTTCAAGCCCGAGCATTACAAAAATCGTCGCGGTTTCAAGCGCGTCCGCCTGGTCAAGATGAAGCCGGTGTTTGGAAGTTATTGTTTGTAATTTTGTGCGCAAATCCGCGGACAAAATCGCGTTTTGTACGTCTTGAGGCAATGCTTTGAATTGCGTGCGTATGATGTTTTGTGTTTCGTTACTTAAGGGCATATTATTTTTTTAAGCGATTTTTATTTTGTAGGTTCCTTCATTTCTTTTGCTATTGCTGTCGCTTCAGTCCCGCCTCCTTTTTCAGACATTTTTTCCATCAGGCCCGCTATTTTATCTTGTAATTTTTGTTCCGGCGTTTTTTCTAATTCCGCCAGTATCTTTTTTACCGACTCTCTTTTCGTCTTCGGGTCCATAAATGGGAATAACCTTTCTCTTCCGAGCTTATTTGCGAATGCGACCGCTCGTTTTTTGCCGCGGCCGGTGAGTCTTTCCATTTCTATATTAAGTCGTTTTAACTCTCTTTCGGAGGCGGCTTTTTCCGTTTCCTTGTTGCGCATTCTTTCTTCC
>CAZKXD010000013.1:0-3588 GCA_964556765.1 uncultured Candidatus Saccharibacteria bacterium
TTATTTTATTAAAAAAGCGTCGGGAAGCGGTGGCGGAGCGGGAATTTTTGGAATTGGAAAATCAAAGGCGCGTTTATTGGAACGAAAAGAGGCGCGGGTAACGTTTGAAGATGTCGCCGGGATTGATGAAGCAAAACAGGAGCTTCAAGAAGTTATTGATTTTTTGAAAGACCCGCGCAGATTTCAGGCGTTGGGAGGAAAAATTCCAAAAGGCGTTCTTTTGCTTGGTCCTCCGGGAACAGGCAAAACGCTTCTTGCGCGCGCGATAGCGGGAGAAGCGAATGTTCCATTCTTTTCGGTTTCGGGATCGGACTTTGTTGAAATGTTTGTCGGCGTCGGAGCTTCGCGCGTACGAGATATGTTTGAACAGGCAAGAAAAAACGCACCGTGCATTATTTTCATTGATGAGGTGGATGGAGTCGGCCGCCTTCGAGGGTCGGGAAGGTTTATCGGCGGCGGACATGATGAAAAAGAGCAGACGCTCAATCAACTTTTAACGGAGATGGATGGCTTTGAGACAAAAGAGGGGGTTATTGTTATCGCCGCAACGAATAGACCCGACGTGCTTGACCCCGCGCTTGTGCGCCCGGGTCGTTTTGACAGACAGATTGTGATTTCAAATCCGGACATCGTTGGACGAGAACAAATTCTTAAGATTCACACAAATGGAATGCCGATTGCGGCAGATGTTCAACTGCGGACGATTGCGCGCGGAACACCCGGATTTTCGGGAGCGGAGCTCGCCAATTTGGTGAACGAGGCAGCGCTTCTTGCCGCGCGCAAGGGAGAAAAAACTGTTTCAATGTCTGCTTTTGAGAGCGCGAAAGACAAGATGCTTATGGGTATAGAACGTCGCTCTATGGTTATGACGGAAACGCAGAAAAAACTTGCGGCATACCACGAAGCGGGGCATGCGTTGGTCGGGCTTATGGTCCCCGAGCATGACCCGTTGCACAAAGTAACCATTATTCCGCGCGGGCGCGCGCTCGGATTGACGGTGAGTCTTCCCGAACACGACCGCCTGAATTTTTCTCAATCTGAGCTCACATCTCTTCTCGCGGTGTTGTTTGGAGGCCGTATTGCAGAAGAGCTGAAATTCGGAAAAGAGCACATCACGACCGGAGCAAGCAACGACATTAAGCAGGCAACATCGTGGGCATTCCGTATGGTAGTAGAGTTTGGATTTTCTGAAAAACTGGGTCCTGTCAATTATCAACACGGCGATGAGGCTTTTTCGGAATGGCGTATGGTTGAATCTAAAACTATGTCTGAAGCAACCGCGCTGATGATTGATGAAGAAGTTCGTCGTTTGATTGATGAGGCAAAAAAAACGGCGCACGACATTTTAAGCAGAAATTTCAGCGTGTTGCAATCAATCGCGGAGGCGCTTTTGGAGCGCGAAACATTAACCGGCGAAGAGGTGAGGAAGATTGTAGAGGAAACTTCATCGGCGAGCGCGGAGAATGGCGCGGTAAACGCACCGAGCTGACGTAGAGGAACATACAAACAAAATATAATAGAGCGATCCCCGCACATCGGTGTGGGGATTTTTTAATACGCCAATTTTTTGACGTTTAGCGCCCGAAGGTTGATATATCCGCCAGCATTCAGCAGTATGAATAAAAATTTGACTATAGTGAGAACGTGTTATATAATAGGTTTAGAGAAGTTACTGACTTGGTAAGGAGGGGTGGTTATGTCAGAGTCTGCAAAGAGAAAATCATGGTGTGAGCGGCGGGTGAGGAATCCGCTTGCCCGATGGTTTTGCAAATCATGGTTTGCGCAAACGTTCATTTACGATTCAGAGTTGCCGCTTGGCGCCGGATTAAAGAGAAGTTTACGGAGCGGGCACGGGATATTATTTTATCTGACGCTTGCGACGGGAATCGCGCTTGCGGCGATGCTGCTCATGAAGCAATATTTTTATCCCGCCGGCATTTCCTTACCGCGGGACGCGGTGGAATTGTATCTTTCCTTTTTGGGCGCGTTCGTATGTACAAATGAATTAGACAAGTGGGGAACAAAAAAGGGCGAAAAACGATTATTCCGAAAAGGAGAAAATGTGCTGGTAATGTGGGCGATCGTCGTTCTCGTAGCGTGGTTTCTCGATTTTTTTGTCGGCAAACCCGTCCCCGAGGAGGTCGGCTGGGTCGTGAAAGGGGCGCTTCTGGCGTTTGTTATCTCGAAATTAAGCACCGTGGTAAATCACTATCGGTGTAATGGAAATGGCGCGGATGAAAAAAAGAAGCTTGATGGAAAAGACGAAAAAGAAAAAGACGATGGAAAAGTTGTGTAGAAGTTTTTTCGTTGCGTTTCTTATTGCCATTCCCGTTGCGGCGATTTTGGGTATTTTTGTCCTTATATCGTTCATCGTGCTGTCCGTCTTTTTATCCGATGAACAGATGAAAGATATTATCTCGGTTGTGTGGGGGATTACTATTTTGTATTGCGCGTATGGGATCGCACTTATCGGAACACTCGCGCATAGTTTTTTGATGGGAAAGAATGACGAAAGGCCGCCCGCGTAATGGGCGGCTTTCTCTTGGATTTCTAAAATGGCAGACTATATGTTAATGTTCCCGCATTTCCTTTCTCCCACGCGGAAGTATCAAGTTTAATTTCTTTTATTTCCGAAAAATCTTTGTATTTCAGGGAGCCGTGTAAAAGCGCGTACTCGTATAATTCTTTGGTGATTTTTACGTCTTGAAGACAATATGTTCGGATGCTTTCTATGTCCCCGTTTTTCCACCACTCCACGGCTTGAAGGCCGTGACCTGATTTTTTTACGCCGAGTGTTGCCTCTGCGACGCTGTCAAGTCGCACGCGGCGCCCCAGCACGCTCCTGATTTCGGAGAGTAAATCAATGCTGGGAATTTTTTTTAAATCACCCGAATAGTATTTATTCAAAAGGGGAATATCAAAATAATCCGAATTATATCCGATTAAAAGTTCTGTTCGTTCAAGCAGAGGCCATAAACGGGGAAGCTCTTCCTGCGTATAGCTTGTGTAGAGATTTGTTTCTGAATTGTGCACGCCGACGAGGGATATGTCTAACAGCGTCGGGTCATTTTTCCCCACGTCGTCAAATATATTTCTTGTTTCTATATCCAAAGTTATTTTTCGCATATATGCATACGATACGGGGGATTATAACAGTATTGTTTTTTATGTCAAAGCGTTGTGTTATCGCGTATTCTTTTTTATGTTAGTTGCGAATCGGCGCAGGGTACGATATACTATTTTTTTATAGACAAATGTATCGGCAAAAGGCAGAACATATATTATATGACGGCGGTCATTTTGCCATAACTAGAGTCTAGGTCAGTTTATTAGTGATTAATATAGGCACAGAAGGCAAAATGGCTTTTAACAACAACGGAGGCGGATTTCAGCAAAAGATGTATCAGGGGAGCTGGACGTGCGGCAAATGCGGAGCGGACATTACCGAACTCCCGTTTGAACCGGACTCAGCGCGCCTTGACCAGCTGCAATGCCGCGATTGTCATCGGAAAAATCGTCCCGCATACAACGGTAACGGAGGCGGATTTCAGCAAAAGATGTATCAGGGGAGCTGGACGTGCGGCAAAT
>CAZKXD010000013.1:3688-10314 GCA_964556765.1 uncultured Candidatus Saccharibacteria bacterium
CTGGACGTGCGGCAAATGCGGAGCGGACATTACCGAACTCCCGTTTGAACCGGACCCGGCGCGCCTTGACCAGTTGCAGTGTCGCGATTGTCATAGGAAAAATCGTCCCTCTCGCCAAGATCGATTTTAATTTCAAACACAAAACCCCCGCGACAATGTTTCGGGGGTTTTGTGTTTGTGGTTTATGCGATATGATATGTTTGATATGAAACAAATAATTATTGTCGGAGGGGTAGCGCTTATTCTTGCCGTGATTGTCGGCGCGGTATTTTTTTATGTAAACGGGAACAGTAAAAACAACAAAACAACCTCTTTGCGAAACACTACTGTTGTATTGCGGACTTCCCTCGGCGATATAACGATTGAGCTTTTTACGGAGATGATGCCGATTACCGCGGGAAATTTTTTAAAGCTCGCGCGCGCCGGATTTTATGACGGGGTGAAATTCCACCGAGTCATTCCCGGCTTTATGATTCAAGGCGGAGACCCGCTTTCAAAAGGGGAGAATGCGGCGCTCTACGGGACGGGCGGGCCCGGATACGCGATAGCCGATGAATTTGTGCCCGGACTTTCAAATGTGCGCGGAACGATTGCTATGGCGAATGCGGGACCAAACACCGGCGGAAGCCAGTTTTTTATCAATGTGGCGGATAACAGCGGTCTTGATTTTGACAAAGAGCCGCTCACGAGCAAGCATCCTGTATTTGGAACGGTTGTTGACGGGATGGATGTGGTTCTCGCCATTAGCAATGTGGAAACTGATTCTCGGGATATTCCTCAAACTCCCGTTATTATAAAAACGATTCAAATAGTTGAATAGAGAGCGTAACCATTTTCATTTATGATATAAGATGAAATTGTGTTTTGACCCTGTTTCTGATATTGCTTGCTTCCTCTCCGGTAAAGCCGAGTAGTGTATATTTTGTTTCTGCGGTCTTTCGGTCAGTGCGTCCCTCTGAAAAAAGCATATCAAGTATGAGTAAAAGCCGTATGCGCGCCTGCTTAATTCTATTCTCATTTACAAGATTTTCTATTTCATCATATTCTGGCTCATATAAACCAAGCTCTTTGCACCACTTTGCCAATTCAAGAAGCTCTGCCGCACGATCCATTTCTGCGTCTATTTTTTCTTCTGCCTCGTTTGTGTCAAGATTTCTCGGTGCGGAGTGTGCGGGTGGTTTTTCTTTCATAATATATATATAATAATGAAATTTTTAACATAAAACAATAGAGCCGCATATGCGGCTCTATTGTTTTATGTTATACTCGCTTGACGTTTGTCGCACTCGGGCCTTTCGGGCCTTCCGTGATGTCAAAAGTGACTTTGTCACCTTCGCGAAGATCGTCGTATCGCACTCCTTGGAGTTCATTAGAGTGAAAAAAGAGATCTTTTTCCACGCCCTCCTGAGAGATAAATCCGAATCCTCGGTCAGTCAATCGAACGATTGTTCCTGTATTCATTACCTTTGAAATAACCTAATAAAATTCAAACTCAAGAATCTGTAACGTGTAAAAACCGACCCCTTTCTTCTTACTACAGTTCCGATTTGATATAGGGTATCTTACACTATTTCAAATTAAATGTCAAGCTTTTTTTGCGCAACAAATAAATGCATACAAATGTATGGATATGTGCGCGCGGAGATACGTGGGACGATATATTTACCGATTCAATGTGTTATAGAGCCACGCGACCAGAAAACCAACAATAAAACCACCGACGAGATGCATGGCAACGACCCAAAGAAGTCCGGTCCACGTGTATGTAAAGCCGGGATGCAAACCGCCGACCGTTTGTATCGTTTGGTCAAGGAATCCGGTGATAAGCGAAATCCCCATAATGATAAACCACACTCCCGCGGTAAAAATACCAAAAGACAACCCCAAAATTTTAGGATTTAATTGCATATACGGATACTATGATAAACAAAATGATAAAGTTGTAACGACCGTTCACGATATAAGTATATCAATAATTGTGCGCGTACGCATTACGCCGGTTGATACAATTTGTGTGTATTAAACGAGCCGCGGAGAGCGGCTCGTTGAGATTGAATGTGGATTAAACGCGTGTCGCGTCTTCCATAATCGCGTTTACGATATTTGGGTCGTCAATCAAATCAGACAGTTTTTGTTTCATCGCGCCCGCGTGTGAAAGAACGGCGAGCGCAAGGTGCGCCTCCTCTGTTGAGTCTGGATACGCATTTTTCCACCGCTCAAGCACCCGATCGAACGCCGCGCGATCAACATCATGTTTTTCTTTCCCACGATTGTGGTCGGTCGAAAACGGCATTGATTTTTCTCCCCTCGCTTGTTCCACTTCTCTAATTATTGTAGCAAACAATATGCTTTTTGTAAAGTTTTTAACGGATTGTTGACACAAAATGCGCGCAACGCGCAAAAACTCCCATACGGGAGTTTTTCCAAACGATATTATGAAGCGGAGAACGATTAATCTTTTGGCCACAATCCGGGAAGAAGCGTTTCACAGAATTCTTTTCTGGAAGTATCTTGAAGCAAGTCGCACCATGATGTGTCTCTATTTTCAGAAACAATTCCGATTATGCATGTATCCTCCACTACTATACGAGCTTCCGTTTTGTTTAAGCGGTCGCTTTGAGGAACAGAAAGAAACTTACAAAAATCCGGATTTCTTTCTATCGCGGCTCTGCTCGTCCAACAGCCGTCTCGCATAAAATCGGAAGAATACAATGTATTGCAATCAGTCGCTTCTCCTCCCGCGTATGGAGCGGGCGAGGTTGATGGTCCTTGAGACCTGATATACCAAATGCCGGCAACTAAAAGCAGTATTATTAATACGATTACCGCGATAATGATTACGGATGTATTGCCTTTGTGATGATGCATAGTATCGTTTAACGCAATGCGCAATGAATAATGATAATTATATCACACGTTTTTCATCTTTTGCGCAAGAAAAAAGCCCCCGCGCAGTGGGGGGCTTTCCAATGGGTTTTCTTTTTGTGTTACTCCTCGCGCCGTGGCGGGGCTTGGTCTTTTTGTTGCGAACGGCGCGGGGGAAAAGACAACTTAAAGAGCTTAACCATTACAAGAAGTTTTTCGGCATCTGCCGGATACCGGCATGTCACAAACGTAGTGCCGTCTTCGGTGAAATGCAGCCAAAAATCATTAGTGGGATCAAGTTGCCAGCTATTTCCAGCACCAAAAACATTTTTGTATGGGCCCATGCTCCAAACATATCTGTCGGGTCCGCGTCCTTGCCTCCGGTTGTCAAATACGATAGGTCCGAGCAAATATGCGTTAAAACACCGCGCAACATCTTCACCATTCATACCTTCGGGAACTACAAAATCTATACGCTGGTCCACCGTGTCTTTTCTGTTCTCTTTTTCATCCGGCGCTTGCGTGTTGTCGCGAGGAGTGGCGGGCGTTTCCATTTATTTTCTTCCTATTGCGTGATGAACGTGAGCGATATGCCCAAAATACTCAATAAAATTAACACCACCACTGTCAGAATGATCAGTTTTTTAATCAGGAGATCGAGTTTAATCTCGTTTCTTCCTTTAAGCCACTTTTCTTGACACGAGTGACAGACGCCATCTTTGTAATGCATTGAATACCACGTTTTGCCACAATGGATACAAACTTCCGTTTTTTCATCATCTCGCGCCGCCATTTTTTTCAACTCATCACCGAATACAGCCACGTCAAACCTCCCGCATCGTGGACGCTCTGATTATTAGAATAACTCTTTTTTCAAAAAAAGTCAAGAGCTGCAGGGAACAACAGTAAGGTGCGCTTTTGTGTGCACGCGAACGGCGGCAAGAATTTTTTCCCGCAACTCGCGCTCTTTTTGTCGAGCCGCTTCTTTTGCCTCATCCGTTTTTTCCGACGTGCTTGCTTCAAACTGACACACCCACTGGCTATGCAGAAAAAGCGTTTCAGGACTGACATCTTCAACCAGTATGTAAAGCGGTTCTTCCGACGTGGCAAGCGGAATGGCTAACCGTTCGGTATGGTCGTATGTTTTAATTTCCACTCCTCGTATCGTTACAATACTGCCTCGGGATATTGTGTTACCGGTGCGATGAAGCAACGCGCCCTTTATGCACCCAAACACATGCATTGTTTGCAGAGCGGTGAACCGTGTTTCCATTGTGCACACCGTGTTGTTTGTTTCTGATACCGATAATGCCACAGTTGGTATGTAGCGTCAATGATACTGGACATCGGATGTCCAGTATTTGACTTCGTCGCTTTTGAATAAAAAAACCCCGCCGTATGGGCGAGGTTGTTGTGCTACGTCAAAGTGTTATCGGATTGGTTTCAAGAAGCGGTAGCGGAAGATATATCGCGGAGTATCTGTTGCAACGCTTGAGCGGGGTCTGGGTTTTTCATAATCGGGCTTCCGCAGACGAGAATATCTGCTCCACATAGTGTGGCGTACCTCGCGGTAACTTCTTGGTGGTGTCTTTTGTCTCTGTAGTCGGGAGGGCGAATTCCCGGCACAAGCTTGATGGTGTGAATATCGGCAACGTTCGGAAGCATTGTGCCCGGCAATATGATGCCGTGACATCCCGCGGCGACGGCAACTTCGGCAAAATGGCGGACTGTTTCGGATAGCGAACGCCTAAAGTGTTTCTGGCAGTATGCGTCATCATAATGCGTAAGCACGGTGAGTCCGAGCACTTTTGTTCGCGTCCCGTTGGTAATTCTGCGTATCGTGTCGGAAATTTGTCCATCGGCGAGCGCATATACATTTACATAATCTATGTTAAGAGCCACCAATGTTTCAATCACCGAAGCCATGGTTCGCTTGCCGTTCCACATTTTGATGTCGGCAAACAGGGGACGACCGAATTGCTGAATGGGCGCGAGAAGTTCCCGTAATCCAATCTCCGCGTCCAGTAGAAAATCAAGATTAACCTTAAAGCCGAAGTTTCCGGTAATGTCGTCTGAAAGGTGCGCCGCCGTTCCCATCGTTTTTTCTTTATTGTCGGCCAATCCATCAAGAGCTACGAGGAGAAGCGGGGACTCGTTCACTGCGCTGTTCATTGCGTTCCTCCACTCTCTACCTGCCGCAGCCCTCTTTCCGTTTGCCAATGGATAGGGGAAGATAAAAAGTCACGATAATCATCAATCAATTTCTTCGGGTGCGTTTGGTGTTTCTCGGCGATTGCTAAAAGGTCCGAGAGGGTAAAGAGGTATATCATTTTTATTCCCTGCGCGCGAAGATCGCGCAATGCTTCCGGATTATTGTAGAAAAGAATCGTTGCCGCGTGATCTACGCGGTACCCCAGGTAGCGCAGAGCGATAGCCGCATTGCAGGTTGTGTTGGCGAAGTTCACCAGCTCTTCAACCACGAGGCAGTGCGCGCCGAGCGGTATTTCAGGATTGTTGGCAATGCCGGTAAAAAGCTCTTTGTGTCCGCCCTTTTTCCGAGAGTTGCGCATATACACAAAGGGAATGCATTTTCCGAGGAGCGGTTCAAGTTTCTCGCTCAAAAGCCATCCGGGAATCATTCCGCCGGTAGCATTTCCGTCCACAAAATCTATGCGTGTAGTGGTTTCTGCTATGCGTCGCGCCAACTGTTCGGCAAGAGCGTTTATGATTTTTTTTCTGCCCATCAGACTTCTGCCCACCAGACCTTTTATCATGACATATCCGGGGCCCCAGTTGCCGGACGAATAGAGAAAAGGTTGACGCGTGACCGGAAGACTCGGGACTTCTTCGTTGGTTATGCGAGGAGGCACATCGCGTATTTCTAACGCACCGGCATTCAAAACCATAAGACACAATTCTTCAATTATTTCCGCTGTCGCGCGCGTTTCCGTGCTCATTTTTCCTCTCAATGTTCATTGCGACGAGGCGGACGAGGCGACCTCGCGCGGTACATCTCCGAATCACGATATCATAAAGCACTCAAAAAACAAAATTTCATATTTTTTCAACGCGCTGATTGTGCGCGTAATTAAAATAAAAGCCGCCGCGCGAGAGCGCGACGGCGTCTTTTTGAATTATATTATTGCATGCGAACATGCCACACGGCTCCGTCTTTTATATAAAGAACTTTGTTATCCCACTGCGCAAGCGTCATCGCGGTTAAAACATCTTTATCAGTAACACGATTGATAGTTCCTGTTTGTGGCACAAAAATAACCAATTCTCCGTCTTTTGCAATTACGGCGCATACCCCCTTGGGAAGGATAGCAATATTGCAGTCAGGCATATCTGTTTTTCCCCGCCACAGAGAGTATGATGAATAATTGTTATTGAATGCAAATTCAAGTTTATGATATTCGCCGTTTCTGTCTGCGGCCACCAGAGAAAGAAATCGCTCACCGGCCCTTCCCGAAACTACGCGCAAACCGTCTAGTTCGCGAATGCGCGCATGAGCGCAAGATGTGTCGCCGAACGGCAGGATGGCGTATGTTGCACCCAGCGTGTCTTGTATGCCGAAACCATCAAACCAAACGGTGGCGTTTCCCAATATTCCCCACTGTAAGCCGGTAGAGAGGATTGGACGCTTCAACGTGGTTACTTTCATTTCTATGATGTTATCTTCATTTATCAAAAACATTCGATTTTCAAATCGGAAAAAACGCTTGGCAAGCACATTAAGAAAAAGCGGTGTTTGCGTGAAG
>CAZKXD010000013.1:10324-15408 GCA_964556765.1 uncultured Candidatus Saccharibacteria bacterium
GTGTGCATCATCCACGAAGGAGAATTCTATTTTTCCGAGAATGATATCCGCCACAAGCCACCCGTCGGAAATTCGTGCTACCTCTGCGTTAGGTGACTGGACTTTTCCGATACAGCGCTTGCTTCGCATATCAAACAATCGTCCGGAAGCAAGAAGCGTTACTCCACAAGGAAATATGCGTGTCACCGCATCATTCGGTTCATCAAAAATCTTAGTGTACGCAAGCGATCCGGTTGTAGTTATTATTGTCCGCAAAATGCGGGCTGCGCTTGCCACGGCCACACCCGTTTGGAGCGGAGAGGGCGGTATCGTTCGTTCCGCATACTTGAATGTCGCGATATACCAATCTAAAAGTGGGCCGGGAACGGAAGAGAAGTCGCGAACCGCCGCATTAAGGCGTATTTCTTTTTCAAATACAGAGATATTTGCTTTCATTCTTTCTTCCAAATCTCCGGCCCTAAATCCATCAATTTTTCCTCTGTATGGATGAATGCCGGTAAATATCTGGAAACTGACGATACCCCACGCAAACCAATCGGAAAGATGCGTGAATCCTTTCGTGTGCCAATCTTTGATAGAAAGCATTACGACCGTTGCGGGCCATCGGCCGATCGCCCATGAATCAACATCAATTATTCGAGGGTTAGGACCATCCACAGCGCTCAACATAACGAGCCAATTAAATTCATTGGCGTCCACAAGCGTTGCTCCTTTTTGGTGCGCAAATGCTATTGCTTCTTGCATTCTGTGAGCAAGAGTGACGGCGTCCGTATTTTTGAATCCCGTTCTTTTCCTGAAATCGTTTGTAAATACGCGCGGCATTGGCTCTCCGTCTGAAAAGGGCATATATAAACCTATAGGTTTACCTGTTTTGTCGGTGACGAGACCTTGTGGGGCGACAATACATGGGTGCGTTATTGTTTTCAACAGTCTTATTTTTTCGTCCATTTCGTCACGCCGCATTTTTTGCGTATCGGTATATAACTTAATGATGGTATTTCCCGCTCGATAAATAGACCCCTCGCCGCCGGTTGCGACATGATTGTTTGGGCGGATAATCAATTTTCCTCGATTTTCAAGGACAACTTCAGTATTGCTTCTGACTGCCGTCATTGTGTCGGCTCCGCTTCCGATTCATCAAAGCAAATTGCCGCACAGCCAATGTCGTCAAATAAAATTTTTCCCGATTTTCGAAATTCTTTCAACGCGCGCATCGCTCTTCTTTTCATAAATTCTCCCGTAGTCGTTTTGTACGCGAGCAAACTCACAACAACATCTTTCCAATCAACACCGTCAACTTGCCCGATGCCGTCGGAAAAGATACCGAGAACAGGGCTTCCTGTGTTTGCGTGATGACAAGAGAGATGAAAAGAGAGGGGAATGGTTATTCCACATATGCCGCTTTTCACACTATGTTCTATATGTGCGCGTTGCGTGAACTCTCCCGTCGCGTTTCGAATCCAGATTTCTTCCGTTAATGATTTTTCATTTTCATCTTCGCCGTGGGCAAGTACAAATGTCTGTATATTCGCCAAAGATGCGTATGCCGGATAAAACGGCATATTTTTTTTCCACCTCAAAAGATGCATTTCCAATTCTCCGCCCGGCAACATAAGGACAGCTGCTCCGTCGCCCAAGATATGGATAAAACCGAAACTCTTTTCAAGATACGCATATATACATGTCGCAAGCATATCATTAAAAGAAACACCGAGCAGGCGTGTTGTTTCTTCCAGAAATATCTGTTGGAATGAAAAAATTTCGTGTGCCGCGGTGGACACATCAATGGGTGTGCCGTGCGCATTATCGTGAAGTCGTCGTATCGCGCGTGCGGTTCCCAGCGTCATCATTCGTGCGCCGATGTCAGTATGTCCCCCCGCGGAACAACCATCTGAAACAATCGCGAACGCGGCGTTTTGCATAATGTCGGATATTGCATAATCCTGACAAGGTTTTCCTTCTTTGACGTGGGCGTCTCCGATACAGAAATAATGGTCGGCGCGAAAAAGACTCATCTTGTTCCTCCTTGTGCGCGCGTTTATTTCAATGAACACGTTGTCTAAGAGCACCCAAGGATGTTCTTCGGTGCCCTATAGAAAAGTGGAGGAGGACGGTGTCGCTCCTCCACATGTATGTACCTTTTCGGCGTGCTGTATTAAATGGTTGCTGAAATATTTTGACTGGGTCCGCCGGTTCCCAATGCTTGTGACTGGCTTGAAAAAGATCGTGAAACAAAACCTGCAAGTTTTGCGATCTTTCCTTTCGTTGCTTCGCCAGCATCAACAAAATGCGTCATCCCTGCTTCTAAACTGAACCGTTTCAATGAATCTCGGCATTGCTCGGCGTTGATCCCGACAAGGACAGAAACCATTGATTCCACTGTTTCACCGGTAACTGATTTTTGCAGCTCTTCCTCGACCATTTTCATTGTGGCGACGGAACAATTTTCCTCGCCGTCGGTAATGACAATCGCAATTGCGTTTACATCAAAATCATCCTCGTTAAGTTTTTTTCCGTAGGCGTTCATCGCTCCGACCGCTGAATACACGGCATCGCAGAGCGGAGTCATTCCTCCCGGCGCAAGGTCCGAATAATCAGCTACGTTGATTTCGGAAAGCAATTTGAATCCATGGATTTCTCGTACGCCGTTTTGATGCTGTGACCCAAAAGCAATAATCCGAAGAAGCAAATTATCGGAGCGCGGGGATTTTTTACATGATTCAACTGCCGCTACAAGCATCTTCTTCAAATCATCGGCAAAGCTCGACACAGACCCCGATTCGTCAATAGCGATCGTTACCAGCGTATAACCGCCGGCGGCCCCGAGACGCTCAATCCGCATTCCTCCAAAAGTGAATTTGCTTCCGCCAATGCGATGTTGTTCCATCGTGTCGTTAGAGTGTGGCATTGCTCGGTACTCCGTTTTTGTGTTTGCGGTTCTGCGCGTGATTTTACGCGAGAAATCTATCGGAGGTCGTGAGATGCATCCCTCGTGCCTCCATTTCATGAAGCCATGCGTTCGCGATTGCCGGAAAATCAGGACCACCGTGGACCGCGGGGACAGGAGAGGAACAATCGGTCAAAATATGAAATTTTTTGATCTGTTCTTCACCGACGTTGTCGGCAATCTGGGTTACCGTTGATTTCACGCAGTGCGACAGCGCCTCGCCCATCAGGGCGACGATATCCGCATCCGCAACAACCCTAAGAAAATCGGTATTAAGGTCTGTTGATGGGTCGCTTGGCAGAGGAACTTCCGCCATAAGAGCGCCGTAATGTTCCGTAAAGGGGTTAGCTCCTTTTACGACATAATTCACGCTCGCGAATTCGCGGCGCTCCCACTCAAGAAGCATTTCCATAAGGTTTGCTTGTATCGAATGTCCGTTGGTACCAATGACGCAATGTTCCGGCCACACCATAAGCGGATAATTTCCCCGTGCGGCGAGATCTTGTGCGTATCCATACATATATGCACCAAGTGTTTTGCCGCCAAGATCCGAGAAACGGGCGTGTTCGTTGCGCGGACGCCAAATACCACTTTTCATATCATCGGGCGAAATCATTGTAAACGGAGGTGGCGGGTCACCGTGCTCGTTTCGCCACATACCCGGATGTCCTACATCAATTACGCGATGTGAATCAAGTGTTACCTGAATATCGGTAACCTTTTTTCCAATTCGCGCAAGCAAGCGGGCAACATTATTCATATCCATGTTTGCGCCCGGTACGGGGAGTGATGAATCTTGATCATTCATAAAGTCTTTCTGCGGGTCAATAATAACCAAATGAACTTTCATGGATTTTGGCATTTCGGTACTCCTGTTTCCATCTTCTCGGCGCCGGAACCGAAAAGATGGCGGTTGTTTTCGTGCGAAGGATATCACCCCGCACTTTTTAAAAGAACTCACGGATTGCTCCGTTTCTGGGTGCCGGCTATGTAAGCAGCCCAGATGATTGATGCGTTTTTATATGCACCAATCATCCACGCTTCTTTTGTTCTCAAAAAACATATCACAACCTTTATGTGTATGTAACGATGTGTTCGCGGCACGGCTTCTATATCATTGGTGTATAACTTACACTAACATAACAAAAAAATGTTCACAATGCCCAGAAAACAATAAAGCATATTTATAAAATTTTGTCAAAAATCCATACTTTTTGGAGATGTCGGGAATGCCCAATGAATTAGTGCGTTGCTGTGTATGTATATGTAAAAGCCGCCGGTGGACGCCAGCGGCTGGAGGTGTGAGAAACGAATCACTGTTACGTTAGAAAGTTTTTTTGACAGCTTGTCGTTCTTGCAATTTCATTTCAACAAACTCGGAAAAAGAAATTGTCGGGTCTCGCTCATCTTGCCACACGGGTAGCGGCGCCTCGTCTGCCACATCAAAGACCATAAATGTTCGGTTGCACCGCGCGCACCGGCGAGTTTCTCTGGGCCGAACAGCAGTGAGATAAACAGCGCTTACGAGTTTCGTATCAGAATTACACGCCGGGCATTTCATTTTTTACTCCACCTTCGGATCGTCCGAAAAATATGATACTGAAATTATGTTCGTCAGTTTCTTTTTTCTTTTGATTCAAAGGTGAAATATGCCGAGTAGTCCTCATCGTATCCCGGTTTGTCGTATCGCACTACCCAGCCAGCGGACCTATATATGTCTTCCACATTCAACCAGCCATTATCAAAAATTTCTTCTCTCTCAAGACCTTTCTTGACCATCAGATCCACAACCTCATCCTGGCGAACCGTGGCAGAACTGCCATCCCATTTTTTAGTGATAAGTTCATTAAATGCTTCAAATACCGCGTCGGGGAAAGATTTCTCTTTTTTTGCCACTACCTCACTTGGTTTAATCGGGTGGGCATTGTTAGCCATTTTATTTTCCCTCTCGTTCAACAATCTGGATTCAAATTAGCAGAAACATAGCGTGGTGTCAATAGCGCGTATTTGCCACGGGTTCAACCCCGAACCCCGAAGTGCAACGGAAACTGGATTATTTTAATACATACCCAACACCCTTACAAACTGGAGTTTGTAAGGGTGTTGGGTAAAAGTGTAAAATAAAACCCGCAGAGCT
>CAZKXD010000014.1:0-5580 GCA_964556765.1 uncultured Candidatus Saccharibacteria bacterium
GTTACATCAAATCGTGGCAGATTTGCTGAACCAAGCGACTGCATTTTTTGATAAACGCGGGGCTCTGCGGACGAAATTGTTTTTGCGGCGCGAGTATACGCTGTCTCCAGTTTCAAAATACCGGCTTCAATGCGTTCTGTTACATATACTGCGGATAACTGTGCGACACGCAGATTCAAATCATTCAATAAATCTAATGCGGGCAAAGACTTCGGCTCGCTTTGACGAGGGGTTTCCGCCGGAGTTGTTAGTGGCTTCCATATACTCACCGCAAATAGACTGCCCGACAAACGATTCATTGTCTTTTCAAATTGGACTATTCCTTTTTTAAACGGAGCGGAAATAAAAACTTTTGTGTTTCGCGCGGTTTGCAACACTGCATCAAATGTTTTTTCAAAAGATCGTGTTGCGATTGCATCAATTTGCGGCACGTTTACCGTGTCCGACTGATACAAAACAATGGTTCTTTCAGGAATTCTTTGCAAAATATATTCAAGTGCGTTTGGCACATTCACCGTAAGCATCCGCACGGTCGCGCCTCTTTGGGCAACCACCTTTTTGTTTTGTTCCGATATATACTCTCCCGAACGATAATAGAAAGAAAAAGCTGAATTTTTAATACGATCAGTCATATATACTCCCCGTCCCAAAAATTGTCCCAAAAACGACATTGCCGTGGCACGCTGTTCTATCAACCATTTTTGTACTTGAATTTCGGGCGAAATTGACACAATAGCGTCCGAAGCGGCAGAAAATGCGGAGGAAATAGCGGGTACAACAATATCGCGCGTGTTGAAAGCGCTCTTTTTGAATGTTTCTATTATAGAGCCGGGCAATGGACGGAGAAACGAAACAACCGCTTTCCCGATTGCGAGCGCGCTCCTGTTTTCGCTGTCAGTAATACGCTCGTCTTGTTCCAATTCTTTTTCTTTTGTTTTTGCCGGCGGTATGTTTTGCGCCACGGACACCTGCTCGGAGTCTGTGTTGTAATAGACAAGCGAGCGGACAAACGGCTCTTGCATTTTTTCTACGACACTTTCAACGCGAGGAATAATTCCGCGCGCGATAGATTTGGCTGACGAAAGAGTGCTGATATCTTTTTTTAAATTTTCATTTGCGTTAGGGCGCGTATCCGAATTATTTTCAAAAACAACAGCGGGCGCGCTCATTATTCGTTGCGCCACGATGGACACCGAATCTTTTGCGTAAAAAATTCCCGTTCCCGCAAGTATGACAAAAAATATTCCCGCAAACGTTTTTGCGAATATCGCGTATGGAAAAACAAATGATGGTTGCGGACTCCACGCGCTCCGCAAATCTATGCCGTCCGTAATAAATTCGTTGCGTTCACTATTTCCATTTCCGATATCCTGTTTTTCTAAAATGCGCGAAGTGACGCGAGGAATTATTTTTTCTTCATATGATGAAAAGAGCAGTGCGTCCCAGTCGTCCGGAAGAGGAGAAGCGAGTGGCGTTTCGTTTGTCGTTTCAAAACTATCCGGCAGAACTATTTCGTCTTTGACATTTTGAGAAATTATTTCGGGAACCTGATGAATCTGAACCGTTGAAATTTTTTGTTGATTTTTTTCCTCATCGCTTCGTTTTGCGTTTTTTTTCTCTATGTGTTCTAAAATAGAATCCTCCGCGATAAACCACCCCCTCCCGATAAGGCGGCATTCTAATTTATGATTACGACAAAGCTGGCCAACATAGTCTTTGGCATAACCAGAAATCTCGGCAGCTTGTTTAGACGAGATAAATTTTTTCCCATCAGTAAAAAATTCTGAACCCATTTTTTTACAGTTTCCCGATTATCGTCTGGACGAGTATTGTGTACATCCTTAATTTTATTACAATATAATTCCAAAACAATAAAAATGTGGATAAACTCGGCAACGCGAGTTTTTCAAAATGACGTATTTGTCGTGTAGTATTTTCAGCGCGCCAGACAGAGCGATGACCCTTTTCATTTTTCTCGTCTCACCGCGCTATACGCAATCACCTATACGCAAAAATTTTGCTTAATTTTTTAAAATACAATTTTTACATAAACGTATATAAATAATATCTCTAGATATTGTCTGTTTTAAAAATATAACTCATCAGAACACAGTTTCTCGCCTCACCGAGATAATTATCCCCACGCTACTCACAAAAAATAAACTATTTGATTCTTGTGTTTTGATTTTCTGTGTTAAACTTTGATTAGTAAAAGATATTCAATATTTATATGGCAGATTTTATTAAAATTCCACCTCAAAACATAGACGGCGAAAAAGCCCTCCTTGGTTCTATAATGTTGCGCCCTGAATCTATGTATGAAATCACCGATATCGTCTCAACGAGATCTTTTTATTCCGACAAACACCGAATTATCTTTGGCGCAATGCTTGATACCTACAACCGGCACGACCCCTTGGACCTTGTTTCCATATCATCTCGGCTTGCCGAGAAAAAACAGCTTGAACAAGTTGGCGGAAGAGCGTATTTGACCGAGCTCGTCGGTTTTGTTTCTTCCGCAACAAATGTCCGCAATTATGCGTCAATGGTTCAAAAGAAGTACATATTGCGAACGCTTATAGAAGCATCCGAATTTATCGGCGAGCTTGGTTTTAATGAAGAAGATGAAATAGAAGAAATTTTAGATAAGGCGGAAAAAAAGATTTTTAGCATCACCAACCTGTCTTCCGACCAAAAATTTTTGGTGTTACGAGACGGACTGGCGGAAGCGTGGGAGCGACTTGACCGGCTTCATAAATCAGAAAATAAGGTTCGCGGCGTTTCTACCGGATTCCACGAATTAGACAACTTGCTTTCCGGATTCCAAAAATCCGATTTGATAATTTTAGCCGCGCGTCCCTCAATGGGAAAAACAACGCTTGCGCTTGATATCGCGCGTAAGGTTGCCGGCGGACACAATATTCCGGTTGGTATTTTCTCTATGGAAATGAGCTCACAGCAGTTGGTAGACAGAATGGTCGCGGCGGAATCAATGGTGGATGCATGGAAACTTCGAACGGGAAATTTAAAAACGGACGAGGAGTTTACCAAAATACGGGATTCTTTGGACCGGCTTTCCAAGTCTCCGATTTATATTGACGATTTTCCGACCAACACCGTTCTCCGGATGCGTTCCATCGCACGGCGGCTTAAAAGCGAACACGACTTGCAACTTTTAATCGTGGATTATCTTCAGCTCATAAACACCGCGCGAACTTACGACTCAATGGTGCAACAAGTTACGGAAATTTCACGCTCTCTGAAAGCGCTCGCTCGAGAGCTTGATATTCCGGTGCTCGCTCTTTCGCAACTTTCTCGCGCGGTGGAACAAAGACGCGATCGCCCCCGCCTTTCCGACCTTCGCGATTCCGGTTCAATAGAGCAAGACGCCGACGTTGTTATGTTCATCCACCGAAGCGATAAATATAAGGAGGAGGATGAAAAAACAAATGTTGCGGAAATACTTATTGAAAAGCACAGAAACGGGCCGCTCGGAAACGTAAAATTATATTTTGACGAAAAACGAACCACCTTTTTAAGTCTTGAGAAAAATTTTAAAGATTCCGGATCGGCTGCGCCGTCTGATGATTTTTAACTATATATATATTGTATGAACCCCATTGATCGCCTCGCTCTACTGTTTTTGAAATTCCCCGGCATCGGGACGCGTCAAGCCCGCCGGTTTGTATATTTTTTGCTTATGGCAAATTCTTCATATATAAAAGAGTTGATTTCCGCTCTGCAAATCCTCAAAACCGAAGTTCATCAGTGCGTTTCATGTTATCGTTTTTTTGAAAATTCGTCATATCACGCTCCGAATGCGGAAAAACCGTCAACAGATTCGGTTTGTTCTCTCTGCACTTCTTCCATTCACGCAACAACACTTATCGTCGTTGAAAAAGATATTGATATTGAGAATATCCAAAAAGGAAGCGTGTATGCGGGAGCTTATTTTGTTTTGGGAGGACTATTGTCCCCGCTTGGAAAAAACTCCGGCGCGCGAACAAAAGAACTCTTAGAAAAAATAAAGCGGGAACTTCCATCGCGAGAAATCAAAGAAATCATCATCGCGCTCAACGTTCACCCGAACGGCGATTATACCGCGCTCCATATAAAAAATATGCTTACCCCCGTGATAGAAAAATACGGCATACGCATCACTATGCTTGGACGAGGCCTGTCAACGGGAACGGAGCTGGAGTATTCCGATACTGAAACAATAAAGTACGCGCTTGAAAACAGAAAATAATACAAAAAGTTAGGTTTTCAGCTTTTTTAATCTATTTTTACGTTTCGGTGAGCTCTTTCGCTTCGTCAAATTTCACCGACAAGAGGCGGGAGATTCCCTCAACCGCGGCAACGCCATACAATACTCCAGCGTGCGCCATTGTTTCCCTGTTGTGAGTAATTAATATAAGTTCTGTTTCTTGAGAAAGATTTTTTAACATATCGCCGTATTTACGAGAATTTACTTCATCAAGCGCGGCATCCGTTTCGTCCAAAATAAGAAATGGCGGCGGATTAACTTTAGTCATCGCGAAAATAAGCGCTATGGAAGTGAGTGCACGCTCACCGCCCGAGAGCATCATAAGCCCTTTTACTTTTTTTCGCGGCAAAGAAACGGAAATATCAAGACCCTCCTCCGGCTCATGTTCTTCCGACTCGCCTTCCGCGATACCTTCATCGGATAATTCCTCCACTAGGGTGCGCTTTTTCGCCGATTTCAGTTCTTTGATTATGCTGATTGACGCTTTTCCGCCACCAAACATTATTGAAAACAGTTCTTGAAAATTTTTATTTATTTTCTGAACGCCGCTCTTAAATTGGTCGTCTATTTTTTCGTCAAGGTCTTTTATGAGCTGAAAAAGCGATCCGGCGCTTTTTTCTAAATCAGAAATCTCCTTTTCCAAAAACTCGTCCCGTTCTTTTGTTTCATTGTATTCTTTGATAATTTCTCCTCCGCCGACACCGATTTCTTCCAGTTTAATTTTAATCCGCATAATGGCAATTTTTCGTTCATCTTGAATATGCTGCGGTTCCAACGAAAAAGCGGGATCTTTTGTATCTTGCACAGTATACGAAATAACCCCCACGAGCGCGCGCGCTTCATTTACAAACGACTCAAAATCCGCCGCGCGGGTATGTATCTGCGATTCGCGCATCATAATGATATTAATTTTTGCGGCAAGTTCAATTTTTTTATTTCGAAGTTCAAACAACCGGCGCTCGCTTTCACGCTCTTCGCCCGCGTTTTTCTGAAAATTTTTCTGCAGTTCAACGCGTTTTTTTTCTAACTCAATTTCTTCTTTTTGTTCGTGTTCAATTTCTCTTTCAATATCTTTTCGTTTGTTTTCTTTTTCGCGCACGGAATCTTCAATACGAGCAATCTGCTCTTTCCCCCCTTCTCCTTTCAAAAACGTGTCGCGCATTGATTCAACCGCATCATACATTTTTTGTATAATCGCCCGTAAAAAAGAAATGTCTTCCGCCCGCGCGGCATCTTCTTTGTGAGTCAAAAAAGCGCTATGAAGGTTGGTCAAAAAATCCGCCGACATCGTTATGTCTTTTTTTTCAGCGGAG
>CAZKXD010000014.1:5590-11682 GCA_964556765.1 uncultured Candidatus Saccharibacteria bacterium
ACGATTTTTGAAAGTTTCGTACATAATTTCTCTTTCCGCTTCCTGCAGTCTTTGTTTCTCATATTCTATGATTCCTTCAATTTTTCCCAACGAGCGAGCGAGGTCGCTTTTTTTCTGGCGTATGTCTATTATATTTTTTTCAATTTCGGCAAGCGTGGCAAACGCACCTTTTCCCTTTTCCGCATTCTGAAGCGTTTCTTCCTGAGCGCGTATGGCGCGCTCAACATCCGCACGTTCTTGTTCCGGAACGCGCCGCTCCTCTTCAAGTTTCGCTTGTTCACTGCGGATATACGCGCGTTCGTGCGCGCAATATACCGTATATAAATTTTTTAATTCTTCACGAAGCTGTTCGGCTTGTTTTATTTTTGCCACCTGCTTTTCCAAGAACCGCACGTGCGGCTCAATCTCTTTTTTAATCGCTTTTATTTGTGCGAGATTTTCGTTTGTTTTATCTAATTTGCGTTCGCTCTCCAGTTTTTTATATTGGTATATTTTCAAACCAAGCGCGTCCTCAACCATACTGCGCCGTTCTTTGATTGATGCCAACAATATGCGGTCTGCTTCTCCTTGTGAAATGATATGGTGGCTCGACGCGCCGATATGAACCGAGGAAAGCATCTCGAGAATATCTTTAAGGCGTACGCGGCTTCTGTTTACCAAATACTCACTTGTTGAATCCCGATATACGACTCTTTTTATTGAAACTTCATCATAATCAACATTAAAAATGCGTTTCCGATTGTCAAACACGATGGTAACCGACGCTTTTGCCTGACGCGGCATTGCATGAGTCCCGTTAAATATAAGGTCTTCGCCTCGTTTCCCGCGAAGAGATTTGATGGATTGTTCTCCCAGCACAAAGCGCACCGCCTCCGCGATGTTTGATTTTCCAGAACCATTCGGGCCGACAATGGCGGTTATGGGAGTGGTAAATTCAAGCGCGCTCGGGCGCGCAAATGATTTAAATCCCGATAATTCAAGGCGTTTTAACAACATAGCTTGTGGCTTGTAGCTTTACATACGCGTCTAAAATCTAACAGCTATACGCTAAAAGCTGTTTTATGCCCATCCTTTTTTTTCTAAAGCGTCCTTCGCGGCATATTGTTCGGCAATTTGCTTGGAAGACCCCCTTCCTTCTCCGGAGAGTGAATTATTCAAAAATACTCCAATTACAAACAACTTGTCGTGGTCGGGACCGGATTCCTGAAGAACCTCATATCGTGGCGTGATTCCAACCACTTCCTGCGCTTTTTCCTGAAACCTGCTTTTTGAATCTTGCCACAAACGCTCGGAAAGAACGCGCGAAAGACGCGGAAACAAATAACGCGCAAGAAAATCGCGCACAACGGCATATCCTTGGTCAAGATACAACGCGCCGGTAAGCGCTTCAAACGTATTCGCGAGAATATATTGCCGCGCCTTTCCCATATCCTGACTCTCTCCCCGCGAAAGAAGCAGGTATTCATTTATGCCAATTTCGCCCGAAACTTCCGCAAGCGCGTTCGTGTTTACCAACGCCGCCCGATATGACGTGAGCTCTCCTTCGGTTTTATCGGGATATTTTCCAAATAAAAATTCGGTAACAATTAATTCCAGCACCGCATCTCCCAAAAATTCCAAACGCTCATTGTGATGCTGACCCGTGCGCGGATGTTCATTTAAATAAGAACGGTGCGTAAACGCCTGCGTCAACAACCCTTTTTCTTTAAACACAAAGCCGATTTTTTTCTCAAAACCGCTAAAATCAATATGTTTCATGTAAAGCGCAATGCCAATATACCGGTGCGTGCGAATAATACCAATGAATACGAGAGTGCCGTATTAGTATTATTTGTATCATTCGTACAATTTGTATATTTGTATTGTTCTGTTATTTAGTAATCATTTTTATGCCTTTTGTTAATATGGGCATAACGTCATCATATATATTGAGTCCTGAAATTTCTTCAAGCGCAAACCACCGCGCCCCGTCCAGCCCACCGGATTTTCCAAGCGTAAGCGGCGCATACGTCGCTTCGCCGAGAAAATACATAACCTGTTTTCGTATTTTACCGCGTTCGGGGTCTGACGCAACATATTCGTTTCTTCCGATTTCTCCCTGAATGACGATGTCAACGCCGATTTCCTCTTTTATTTCTCTTACCGTTCCTTCGCTTTCTTTTTCGTTTGCCTCTATTTTTCCTTTTGAAAGCGTCCAGTGGCCAAAAATATCGTGCACAAACGCCAAATATATTTTTCCGTTATTGCGCGCATACACAACCGACCCCCCCAACTTTTCAATCGGCATATTTTTAAAATCAACAACGTGTTTCGGATGTTTCCTTCCCGCGCCCTCATCTTTTCCCGGCTCTCCAAGTTCGCGGTACACCGCCCCCAAAACGCCATTAACAAATTTTCCGCTCGTTTCTCCGCCAAACGTTTTCGCGAGCTCTATTGATTCGTTTATGGCAACCTTCGCGGGCACCTCCCCTTTATCCATAAACAGAAGTTCGTACAGTCCGATGCGCAATATATTACGGTCAACAATCGCGATTTTTTCAATAGGCCATTCGGGCGCGGCTTTTACAATAATAGAATCAAGAATTTTGATTTTCTTTTGTATATTTTTAATCAACTCCTTGGGATATTCTTCTTTGTCAACGCCTAAAGCAAATTCCTTGATATTGCGTTCCAAAATAGTCTCAAGCAATTCTCGTTTATCATTAAAATCCCACTCAAAGAGCGATTGCATAACAATACTTCTTGAAAGGTGCCGATTGGCCATGAATATACTAATTACGAATTAGTACGAATGTACGAATTCACCAGAACCACTTTCCGAAGTAAATCGTGTGTATTTAGTTTTGGCAGATTCGTATATTCGTATCGATTCGCTATTTGTATTATACGGATTCTTTTTGCTTCGCTTTCTTTTCCTTTTTCAAAACTTTTTTCGCGACATCAAGAACGGCGCGTCCTCGATACGTGCCGCACGAAAGACACGCTTTGTGGCGCATAAACTGCGCTCCGCAATGCGCACAAGTTGAAAATCTCAACGTTTTTAGCTTATGGTGCGAGCGGCGATTTCTCGTATGCGCCCGCGTATGTCTCATTCGTACGACCATATTGTTATATTACCATTATTTTTTTTTATTGCAATAGCGGAGAGCTGAATTCCATACTGAAGCGCAACACTACGAGATGCGGGCAGAAAGTCGTGCGAAAAATGCCTTGCGCAGGACAAAGGCGCTGTCACGCTCCAACCTCAAATATAGTACGTTTTACAAGTCCTCCGTGCCGCCGTGTGGCAAAAAACTTCTGCGATGGAGCGCGCACACGCCATATTTCTCAATCGCCTTATAATGAGCCGCGGTGCCGTAACCCTTGTGTTGTTCAAAGCCATAGAGAGGAAATCGTTCTCCATATCGTTTCATTTTTTTATCTCGCGTTACTTTGGCAACAATAGAAGCAAGCGCGATAATGGATATTTTTTCATCCCCTCGTATAATGGTTTTTTGAAAGGGGTATTCCGCGGGGGCAACAAGCCCTCCGTCAAGATATATATATGCTTGTCCCCTGTTTTTGTTTTTACAAATTTTTTTCAGAGCGCGTGAAAGAGAAATTTTAATCGCCCGCATTATTCCACGCTTATCAATTATTTTTTCACCGCAAAACGATACCGCAAAATCAATAAGCCCCGCAGACTTAAATGTCCGAGCGCGCATAAACCACTCCTCCCGTTTTTGCGGATTAAGTTGTTTAGAATCTTTAATGTGTGCCAGGTTTTTAAAATCAAAGCGCGGAAAACACAAAACAGCGGCGACGGCAACCGGTCCCGCAAGCGGACCTCTTCCCACCTCATCAATGCCAATCAGGTATTTTTGTTTTTTACTGCCATAATTCATAATTCCTAATTCCTATGTTAAAATAATTGTATCATGAGTCGCAAAACTCCATTCGTCCACCTCCACACTCACTCTCACTACTCTCTCTTGGATGGTCTTTCCAAAATCCCGGAGATGGTGGCTCTTGCCAAATCTTACGGTATGCCCGCGCTTGCGTTAACCGACCACGGCGCGCTGTATGGCGCGATACAATTTTACAAAGCATGCAAAAAAGCGGGTATAAAACCGATTATCGGCGTTGAGGCGTATATTGCCAAACGTTCCCGCCACGATAAACAGCCGGGCATTGATAACAAACGATTTCACCTCACCCTTCTGGCAAAAAATAATATCGGGTATCAAAATTTAATGAAGCTCGTGACGCGTTCTCACCTTGAAGGATACTATTACAAACCAAGAATGGATACAGACCTCCTGCGAGAACACGCTGAGGGGATTATATGCCTTTCCGGATGTTTCGGAAGCGAGTTGTCTCGCGCGTTTAGAAACAAAAACGCGGAGGAGGCGGAACGCGTTGCTCTGGAATACCGCGATATCTTCGGGAAAGAAAATTATTTTCTGGAAATTATGCACCACCCCGATATAGAAGGAATTTTGGATGTTCGGAACGCAACTATCGCGCTTGGAAAAAAACTTAACATTCCCATTGTCGGAACACACGATTCACATTATTTAAGTCCCGATGACGCGCGCGCGCATGATACGCTTATTGCGATTCAGACAAATACCGATATCGGGGACGAGAAGCGTCTTACTTTTTCCGGACATGATTTTTATTTTATAGATTCCGATACCGCGTGGAATAATTTTTCGGATATTCCGGAGGCGGTGGAACATACGCAAACAATCGCCGATATGTGTTCTCTTGAACTGGAGCTCGGGAAGTGGATTTTCCCCGATTTTGCCGTACCGAATGGCACATCCCACGATGCTGAACTCACGTCGCTCGCGTACGGCGGACTTTCTTTTCGCAATCTTCAAAAAACAAAAGAGCATATTGACCGAATTGAATACGAACTCGGCATTATAAAGGCAAAAGGATATTCCCCTTATTTTTTAACGGTCGCCGACCTTCTTCGTTTCGCGCGAGAAAATAAAATTCTTACGAACACGCGAGGCTCGGCCGCGGGCTCATTTGTTTCATATTTGCTTGGCATAACAAATGTAAATCCGCTTGAATATAAACTTCCTTTTGAACGTTTTTTAAATCCGCATCGGCCGTCCGCTCCCGACGTAGATATGGATTTTGAAGATACACGGCGCGATGAAGTAATTCAATATGCAAAAAAGAAATACGGCGAAAAACACGTGGCGCAAATCGGAACATACGGAACAATGATGGCGCGCGGGGCGGTGCGCGACGTTGCCCGTTCGCTCGGAAAGCCATACGGTGACGGCGACCGAATTGCCAAATTGATTCCACTCGGTTCACAGGGATTTCCTATGACGATAGAACGCGCGCTTGAGTGCACGCCGGAGTTGCGCGATATATATGAAAAAGAAAAGGAAGCGCGTGAAATTCTGGATTTGGCAAAGCGCCTTGAGGGATGCGCCCGACACGTGTCGGTGCATGCCGCGGGAGTTGTCATCGCGCCACGCCCCCTTGATGAAATCGTGCCGCTCCAGTACGACCCGCACGGCGAACGAATCATCACTCAGTACGATATGCACGCGATTGAAGACGCCGGATTGCTTAAGTTTGATTTTTTGGGAATTAAAAACCTCACCATTTTAAGCAATTCGGTGCGCCTCGCCAAAAAATTCAGCGGGGATAATGTGGATATAGAAAATATTCCGCTTGATGATGCGTTGACGTTTACGCAACTTGCACGCGGTGAAACAATGGGTCTTTTTCAACTTAACGGCTCCGGAATGACCCAGCACCTAAAAGAGCTTGAACCTACTTCTATCCACGATATCAACGTTATGATAGCGCTGTATCGTCCGGGACCGATGGATAATATCAACGAATACATTGCTCGAAAAAAAGGAACAAAGCCGATATCTTACGCGCATCAAAAAATGAAAAACTTTCTGGATACGACATACGGGGTGCTCGTGTATCAAGATGATTTGCTGATGACCGCTATTGAAGTTGCTGGATATGGCTGGGGCGAGGTTGATAAATTCAGGAAAGCGGTTGGTAAAAAAATTCCGGAAGAAATGGCGCGCCAACATATTATGTTCGTTGATGGATGCCAAACACAT
>CAZKXD010000014.1:11692-13867 GCA_964556765.1 uncultured Candidatus Saccharibacteria bacterium
GACAAAAGAAGCGGCAGAAAAATTATGGAAGCTTTTTGAGCCATTTCAAGGATATGGATTCAACAAGGCGCACGCGGCAAGCTATGGGCGGGTCGCGTACCAAACCGCGTATATGAAGGCGCATTATCCCACCGAGTATATGGCTGCGATTTTAACGGCAGACGCGGGAGATGTGGAAAAAGTCGCGGAGGCTATAGCAGAATGCGAGCGGCTCGCTATTTCCGTCCTTCCGCCGGACGCAAATGAAAGTTTTGGAGATTTTACGGTTATCAAAGAGCAAGCAAAAAACAACATCCGATTCGGTCTGTATTCCATTAAAAACTTCGGAACGGAAATCGCAAACGCGATTATCGCCGAGCGGGAAGCGCGCGGAAAATTTGCGTCATTTGCCGATTTTTTGGAAAGAATCCAGCACAGAAATCTCAATAAAAAATCGCTGGAATCGCTTATCAAATGCGGTGCGCTTGACAGTATCGGCAACAGAGAACAAATGTTCGGAAACGTAGAAGAAGCGCTTGCGTATAACAGAGAGATAGGAAAAAAATCAAATCGCCAAGATTCATTGTTCAATCTGATGGAAAACAAAGAATCGGTGCCCCGTTTGCGATTTAAGGAAACTCCGTCCATATCCTCAAAAGAAAAACTCGCGTGGGAAAAAGAACTTCTCGGATTATATATTTCCGGACATCCACTGCTTGCGTATAAAGAAAAACTTGACCGAATGGCGCTGGATATCAAAAAAATTAAAAATCTGAATGAGGGCATGCTCGTTGTTGTCGGTGGAATAGTGGAAGAAGTAAAGATTGTCTTAACGGGGAAGGGAGAGAAAATGGCGTTTTTAAAAATCGCAGACCTCTATGATTCCATAGAAACCGTAGTGTTCCCGCGAACATTCAACGAATATAAAAACTTTCTTGAGGCGGATAAAACAATACTTATAAAAGGAAAAACCTCTCACCGTCGCGGCACGCCCAGTCTTATCGTTGAAAAAGTGAAAGAGCTTTGACCGATAATCCGAATAACCGGATAAATGCAGAATGTATGATTTTCATATAGTAGCTCCCCCGCCTTTAAATTTCAGATTGCACATTTGGGGGCTATTTTGATATCATTAGATTTATGGAAAATGAAAATTCAAGGGACCATAAAATATTGGGAAAACAATTAGACCTCTATTATATTGACGAAACTGTCGGCAAGGGACTGCCGATGTTTACCCACAAGGGCGCCGCGATACGGCGTGAGCTTGAGCGTTTTATCGTTGATGAAGAAATCCGCCGCGGATATCAGCATGTATATACTCCGGATATCGCAAAGCTTGATTTGTATATAAAATCGGGACATTATCCGCATTATATAGATTCAATGTACGCGCCGATTGTCATTGATGATGAACAATTTATGCTTCGTCCGATGACCTGTCCGCACCATTTTCAACTATACCTCCGAAAACCACACAGTTATCGTGAGTTGCCGATACGCATCGGAGAGCTCGCGAAGCTTTACCGCTACGAACAGTCGGGGGAACTTATGGGACTTCAGCGAACGCGGACATTTTGTCTTGCAGATGCACATATTATATGCGCGACGGAGGAACAGGCCGCTGAAGAAATTGGAAAAGCGCTTGATCTCATAGAATATGTTGCGGGAGTATTCGGGTTGACGCACGGTAAAAATTATCATTATCGGCTTTCGCTTGGAGACCGCGGTAATACTGAAAAATATTATAAAAACGACACTGCGTGGGAAAAAAGCGAGGAGTTGCTTCGCAATCTGTTACGGGGGCGCAAGGGAGATTTTGTTGAGGCGCGAAATGAGGCCGCGTTTTATGGGCCTAAAATTGACATACAGATGAAAAATGCGAACGGCAAGGAAGATACCGCGTTTACCGTCCAGTATGATTTTTGTATGCCCGACCGTTTTGACCTTTCATATGTCGGAGAAGACGGAAATAAAAAGCGCGCGTTTGTGGTTCATCGTTCGTCAATCGGAGCAATTGAACGCATTGTGGCATTTCTGATTGAACATTACGCAGGCGCGTTCCCGCTGTGGCTCTCTCCCGTTCAAGTGGCAATCTTGCCGATTAGCGAAAAGCACGCCGCATACGCACAAGAGATTTATATGAAATTACTTTCTGAAAATATTCGCGTGGAGTTGTACGGAGAAAACGAAACG
>CAZKXD010000014.1:13877-15201 GCA_964556765.1 uncultured Candidatus Saccharibacteria bacterium
TTGCTCCGGTGCAAGCAAAAATCTTGCCGGTATCAGACAACTTCATGGACTATGCGCGTAAAATTGAAGAAAAGTTAAAAATGGCCGAAGTTCGCGTTGAAGTTGATGATTCAGCGGAAACGCTCGGTAAAAAAATCCGGTCTGCAAAACAACAAAAAATCCCCTATATGGCAATTGTCGGGGATACGGAAGCGGAAGGAAAAACAATAACCCTTGAAGGCCGCAACAAAGAACAATCGGCAAATCTCTCAATTGAAAACACCCTCCTTAAACTCAAAAAAGAAATCTCGGAACGGGTATACTAGATACAAATTCTGAACAATAGATTTTTTTGACACATATTGAATAAAAGGGTATCTTATACACAGAAATTGAGAAACGAGGATGGTAGACAATGAAAAATTGGCTTCCCAAAATACGCGAAAGCATTCACGCGCTCTGTTGCTGTCTGTCGGATAAACGTTTAAGTGAGGCGGCGTTACTTCAACAAGAGTTGGAAAAACGAGATCATGAAAATCCACATTGGGACGAAAAAGCTCATGAAGCTGTTCTCGAGGATGCCCTTCGCCGCGACGTTGATAGAGAGCATCTCATTTCGCTATATGGCGCATCGGCAGTGCAAAAAATAGAAACTAAGATACAAAACGAGCCAAAAACAAAAAGGGGTATGTAAACAAAGCGCCCATTGGCGCTTTTTCTGTTGATTTAGTTTGCGAACTGCCGAAAATACAGCTTCATTATGAGGAAAGCAATATCTGTATTTCTTTTTTATCAAGAACAACCTCCGACGGATTAACATTCCGCTTTTGCGCTTCGGAAAAAACACGACTCATAATGCGCTCAGCCGGTGTTTTATTTACGCGCGCCACCAATGCAATATATTTCATTCCCGATTCACTAATGCGAATACCCGTATCCGATATCCGCTTTGCCGATTGTTCCGCCATGCGAGGGCGAGAATACGCAAGCGCGCGAAGCGCCATTTTTGTTTTTGTGCAAACAAAATAAATTCCAACATATATATTCTGAATAATTGCGCTGAGTACGCGCCCGCCGTTTTTCAATATATGCGTGTATATAAAACTCGCAAAACGAAAGGCGGCGCGTGCGCTATTCACAAACGCGATTGCGCTTTTTTCCCATATGCCGGACACAACAAGCGCGTATGCAACAAATATGCTCCACAGCGCATTGCCTATCCAAAAGGCGCTCATATATAAATTATTAAACACAAATCCGGTATACGGTATTTGATTTAAACGCAAAGAAATAAGATTTTGAGGGTCTGCTTTTGCAAACAACATTACGCGCGGCTTTCCGATTC
>CAZKXD010000015.1:0-1166 GCA_964556765.1 uncultured Candidatus Saccharibacteria bacterium
GCGGGCGTTCTTATTTTTAAAACAGACGGAAATAGCATATATACTCCATAATTATATATGCGTGAATGTGGTATACTGTATCATAATGGAGGAATCTAATAACGGCGGGCGGATAGAACGTTTCAAAAAGGCGCTGTATGGCCGCAACGGAGCGCTTTCGCGCACGCGGCGATCAATACCGCACTCGCACGAAGAGGTTCGCGCGGATTCGTGGGGAGAGCCGGAGACGCTTGAAAACGTCGCATCGTTTGCCGTACCGCAATCGCATATGTCATTTTGGAAAAAGTTTTTTATATTTTCTACCGGGTTTTTTATTGTCGCGGTTATTGTCGCGCTTTTTGTTTTTTTTGGCAACACAAACACGGTTTCAACGCGGAATGTCAACATTTTGGTTTCCGGACCCGTTGCGGTTCCTGCGGGCGAAGCGGCGCAATTTCAGATTACGATTGAAAACAAGAATGCCGTTTCTCTTGAGTCCGCGGATTTACGCATTGAATATCCGGAAGGGACGCGCGGTATTGAGCGTATGACGGAAGAGCTGACGCGATTCAGAAAAACAATTCCTTCCATCAAACCCGGGGAGACGGTGGAAGAGCCGATTCGTATCGTGTTGTTTGGACAGGAGGGTGATGAAAAAAAATTCAACATCACGCTTGAATATCGCGTGCAGGATTCAAACGCGATTTTTGTGAAAGAAAAAGAATATATAACTCACATAAGTTCGTCCGCGACCGCGCTCTCGGTTAAAACGTTCTCGGAAGTTGTCGCGGGACAAGAATTCGTCATAGACGTTGCAATTAATTCAAATACCGACACGATTACGCGCGATTTATTGGTCACGATTGAGTATCCGTTTGGATTTTCATTTATAAATGCCGAGCCCCGTCCCGTTTCCGATACCAACGTGTGGGCGATAGGAGATTTGGCGGCCGGCGGAGGGCGAACCATACGGATTCGCGGAGTATTGGAAGGGCAGGATAATGAAGAAAAAATTTTCCGGGTTTCTTTGGGCAATCGAGCCGCGGAAGGAGAAAATAAACTCGGTATCGTGTATAACAGTTCTCTTTCGTCCGTACGCATCGCCCGCCCGTTTCTCTCTGTGTTACTGTCCGTAAACGGCGCGATAACTCCTGAATATGTCGCGGAAAGCAAGGAGCCGTTTGATG
>CAZKXD010000015.1:1176-6090 GCA_964556765.1 uncultured Candidatus Saccharibacteria bacterium
AATCTTCCGACTAAAATCATTGATGCAAAAATAGAAGCAAAACTGAACGGAGTCGTTATAGATACGCGCTCGGTAGAACCGCAAGACGGCTTTTATGATTCGGCGAACAATACGATTACGTGGGACAAAAATTCGTTCTCCGAGCTTTCAACGATTGAGTCGGGAGCGCAAGGGCGCACCGGTTTCAAATTTGTTTCCGTGCCGCTGTTCACGCAGGACAAGACGATATTTAAAAATCCAACTGTTTCAATTGTGATTACCACAAGCGGTAAGAGAATTTCCGAGACCGGTGTTCAGGAAAGCGTTGCGGGAACGGTGGAACAAAAAATAAAAATAAACTCTGAAGTCGTGTTCACGCCCGCGGCGGTGCATTTTATCGGCCCCTTTCAGAATACGGGACCTATGCCGCCGCAGGTCGGCAAAGAAACCACATACACGATTGTATGGACGGCGGTTAATTCTTCAAATCATATATCGCGCGCAACGGTGAAGGCCGTGTTGCCCCTGTATGTAACGTGGAAGGGCGCGCATGCGCCGGCAGGAGAGCGCATTACGTTTAACGAGTTATCGCGCGAAGTTGTATGGGACATGGGACGGCTGGAGGCGGGGTCGGGCATTACGCTTCCTCCGCGCGAAGTTTCGTTTCAAGTCGGATTTATACCAAGTGTTTCTCAGCGAGATCAATCGCCGACAATTGCGGGAGAATCCACGTTCGCGGGGGTGGACGAGTTTACGGGGACAGCCATTCGTCTTTTTGGGAACGCGCGCACTATTTCGTTGCACACCGACCCGAATTTTGTATTTACACACGGAAAAGTAGTAGAATCAATAAGTGAATAATATGAAAAAAGAAGGGATAAAAGAAGATTTACTTTCAAAAATCGTATCGCTCGCAAAAAGGCGCGGTTTTGTCTTTCAAGGTTCGGAAATTTACGGCGGGTTTGCCGGTATGTATGATTTTGGGCCGTACGGAGCGGAGCTCGCGCACAACATAAAAGAGTTGTGGTGGAATCATTTTGTTCGCGAACAAGAAAATATATTTGGGATATCAACAACCATCGTTATGCCGGAGGCGGTATGGAGAGCAAGCGGGCACCTTGAGGGATTTTCCGACCCGATGTCGGAATGTAAAGAATGCAAACATCGCTTCCGCTCCGATTATTTGGAGAATCAGGAAACGTGTCCTGACTGTGGGGGCGAGCTCGGTACCCCGCGGCAATTTAACATGATGCTTAAAACCAATCTTGGAGTTATTGAAAATGAAGCGGGAGCGGCCTATTTGCGTCCGGAAATCGCGCAGGGAATGTTTGTCAATTTCAAAAACGTGGTTGATTCAATACATCCGGAGCTTCCGTTTGGCCTTGCGCAAATCGGCAAGGCGTTTAGAAACGAAATTGCCCCGCGAGACTTTCTATTCCGCGTTCGGGAGTTTGAACTTATGGAACTTGAGTATTTTGTAAAAGAATCGGAGTGGGAAAAATGGTTTGAATATTGGAAAGATGCAACGTGGAAATGGATTGAACGGGTGGGAATTGATAAAAAAAGCGTGCACGAGCTTGAAGTGAAAGAAGCGGACAGGGCGCATTACTCAAAGCGAACGGTTGATTTTGAGTTTGAATATCCGTTCGGCGTGAAGGAATTATACGGTTTGGCCTATCGCGCGGATTACGATCTTGCCAAGCACATGAAAGAATCAAATACCAATATACAATTTACAGACCCCGTTTCCGGAGAAAAGTTTATTCCGCATGTTATAGAGCCGACATTCGGTGTGGGGAGGACCGTTCTCGCGGTATTGCTTTCCGCGTACAGGGAAGATGAGCTTGGTGGTGAAAAGCGCGTCTATCTTGCCCTTGCGCCAGAGATTGCCCCCGTGAAAACGGCGGTGTTTCCGCTTCTTCGAAATAAACCGGAATTGGTGCAGAAAGCGCGCGCGGTGTATATGATGTTAAAAAAAGAAATCCCCAACATAATGTGGGACGACAACGGCAATATTGGTAAACGATATCGGCGACAGGATGAAATCGGCACGCCCTATTGCGTGACGATTGATTTTGAAACGATTGAAAATGATTCTGTGACTATTCGCGATAGGGATACCGGAGAGCAGGAGCGCGTTTCTATAAAAAGCTTGACACAGTACATTAAAAGTGTAGATTTGTAGCCAGAGAATGCCATAATCACTAATGGGTGTTTACCATGCAAGCATGTGCGATATGGTTGCTTGAGAATACGGTGGAACGCTTCTCTCGTTGGTGGCAGAAGGCGGTTTGGTCCGACCATGATTGTTTTTGGTGGGCGCGAGTATGCGCACGGGTGTTTGTGTATCTCCCGCTGTCAGTGATGGGTATAATAATTTTTCTTGAGAGGTCTGTCGGATCCGGTTTTGTTGGCATTTTTGTTTTCACGTTTATGTTTATTAACTTTGCGATCGTCTTAGGCTTTTTCGGTTGGATGATGATGTTCTTTATAAAAGAACAAGAAGAGGCGACGCGTCGGGCACAGTATAATGGATTAGCAAATCCCGCAAAAAATAACGCAATTCTTCTTTTCGGTGTTTTATTTGCCTCTACTTATATACCGATATTGATATTTGGCGCATTGTTTAATCCGGCGACAGCTTTGATAAGTATATGGTTGATTAGTTGTTTGCTCGTTATACCATTTTCTCTATGTGATCCGGTACCACAAGGAATGGATCGTTCAAAACTCCAAAATTTTATTGAAGGTCTGCGATTCGCGCGGCCCTGCACGGTGAAGGTCGGCGTATAATCTAATGTAGGCAAGCGGGTTGTGGTATGCCCGCTTTTTTCTTTTCCTATTCTATTTTTTATATAAAAATTAAAAAACAAATGATAAATTTTTTATAATATATCTCATATATCGTATGAAATTTAAAAAAATAGTTGGATTGACAAAGATACTCAAATAAGATTTACTTCTTGGTAGATGTGCGAGAAGAGGAGAAACGATATGTCAAAACGCGCCCTTGTTTTTGCCGTTGTTTTCCTCGCGGTACTTGTGGCGGGTGCCGTTACGTTGAATTTAAAAAGTGGGAATTTCAAAGGTCTGTTTTCGGGATTAAATGTTTCCGGATTGAGTGTAGAATCTTTTGAAAGATCCCCATTTACTTCGCCGGAGATTTTTGTGTTTACTACCGGAGTTATTCTCGCCTTAAAAGATGTCCCCGGTTCTCCTTCTGCGGGGAGAATAAGCGTGTTTACCAACGTGGATGATGTCGTTGTTGTCGTGGACCCATTCCTTTCGCAAGGAACAGCGGTAGTAAGCGGGCAATGGGAAAAGATCGGATCTCACCCTCGGGACTTTATGGAAATTACCAATGTAGTATTTTTTGTTTCGTCCGCAGGCGAGAAAGAAGAATGGGAAAAACGCATTTCATCGGCAAAAGAACAGCATTTTCGGCAAACGAGAGCTCTCAGCGATCCACAAAAGGTGGCGCCGCCGAAGACGTTGTATTGAGGTAGTACACTGAGATAATATAATTAAGTAATGAGGGCGGGTAAAAATACCCGCCCTTTTTGCAAGTAGGGGTCGTTACCGTTCCCGATTTGCGGAGCGTGTGGTTTTGCCGTATACTGGGTGAACAAATCCATTATGAATGCGCAATTTAAAAAGAAAACTCTCAAAAACGGCGTACGGCTTATTTTGGTCCCTATGCCGCAAAGCTTGACGACGACGGTTTTAGTGCTTACCGCGACAGGGTCAAAATATGAAACAAAACGCGTAAACGGCGTTTCTCATTTTTTGGAACATTTATGTTTTAAGGGCACCGAACGGCGGCCAAGCGCAAAAATAATTTCCGAAGAGCTTGATGGTCTCGGCGCTTCATACAATGCGTTTACGAGCCACGAATATACGGGATACTATGCCAAAGCGGAAACGCGGCATTTTAAAAAAGTGCTGGATGTTGTTTCCGATATTTATCTCAACGGCATATTCCCCGCGGAAGAAATAGAAAAAGAACGGGGCGTTATTATTGGAGAGATAGAGATGTATGAAGATTCTCCGCAAAAAGACGTGTGGGATATTTTTACCGATTTATTATACGGCAATCAGCCGGCGGGATGGCCCATCGCCGGAACGAGGGAAACTATTCGCGCGATGAAACGGTCCGATATCGTAACATATAAACAAAAACATTATGTTGCCTCATCCACTGTCGTTATCATTTCGGGCAATTACGATGAGCGGAATGCCGTTCGGGAAGCGGAGGCAATGTTCGGAGGTATTTCTCATTCAAAAAAATCAGATAAATTAAAAATCCGCGATACGCAGAGCGCGCCGGGTGTTTTAATAAAACATAAAAAAACGAGCCAGACGCATCTCGTCGCGGGGTTTAGAAGCTATCCGGCAAATCACAAAGACACCGTGGCGCTCGCGGTCCTCGCCGCCACGCTCGGCGGGGGAATGAGCTCGCGGCTTTTTCATCGTATTCGGGAACAGCTTGGCGCGGGATACTACATCAGCGCCGACAGTGAATCATTTACCGACCACGGCTTTTTTGCCATAAGCACCGGTGTTGACAACAAAAGAGTTTCGGAAATCTTGCACGCGATTATTGACGAGGTGCGCATTATAAAACAGAACGTTGTTTCGGAAGAAGAACTCAAGAAAGTTAAAAATTATCTTATCGGCAATTTGTTTTCGGGGCTGGAAACGTCTCACGCGCGCGCTCAGTTTTACGGAATTGAAGAAATGCTCGGGAAAAAACTAAAGGCGCCGCAGGAATACGCGGAGGAAATACGAGCGGTTACGTCGCGCGACGTATTGCGCGTTGCGGAGCATATTTTTACCACAAACCATGCCAATCTCGCGCTCATCGGTCCGGGCTCTTTAAAAAACAAAAAGCAGTTTGCGAAACAATTGATTATTTGACGAGCGCGCTCCTTTAAT
>CAZKXD010000015.1:6100-14065 GCA_964556765.1 uncultured Candidatus Saccharibacteria bacterium
GCCGATAATTTATGCTGCTTTAAAGGAAAGGATGAGATAATTTTAGTTTATTTTTGTGGTAAAATTTAAAAATGGGAAATATAACGGTAAATATAAATGCGGCGGCATTTTTCAAAGCGACTCTCGTGGTCTTGTTTTTTGTCGTTTTGTATATTTTGCGAGATCTCGCCCTTATTCTTCTGACGTCCGTGGTGCTTGCGTCGGCGACTGAACCGATGACCAAGTGGTTTATGCGATACAAAATGCCCCGAGTGATTGCGGTCATCTTTATATATCTGGCGTTTTTTGTTCTTCTCATCGGCATTTTTTATGTTTTTTTGCCGCCGCTTTTAAATGAAATGTCGGGGCTCCTTTCCTCATTTCCTCAATACTTGCAGTCTTTTTCATTTTTTGGTTCCGGATATACGAGCAATGATTTTTTAAATAATCAACAGTTTATCGAGCAATTCTCGAACCAATTTTCTCTTACTGAGGCGGTTTCGCAAATTCGCAACGCGGCAACCAACATTTCCGGAGGGCTATTCCAATCTCTCAGCGCCGTGTTCGGAGGCATCGCCAGTTTTATTTTGATTATCGTCATATCGTTTTATCTCTCCGTGCAGGAAAAAGGCATTGAAAATTTTTTGCGGCTGGTAACACCGCTTCGGGATGAAAAATATGTTGTTAATTTGTGGCAGAGGTCGCAAATGAAAATTGGGCGGTGGATGCAGGGGCAGCTGCTTCTTGGACTCATTGTCGGCGTATTGGTGTATCTCGGTCTTACCATTCTCGGCGTTAATTATGCGTTATTGCTCGCGGTTCTTGCGGCATTGTTTGAAATTATTCCGCTGTTCGGTCCCATTTTGGCATCCATTCCCGCCATCGCGCTTGGGTTTGTTGACAGTTTTTCTCTTGGCTTAATGGTTGTGGGATTATATGTCATTATTCAACAGTTTGAAAATCATCTTATCTATCCGCTTGTGGTGCGCAAGGTGGTTGGCGTATCGCCGATTCTTGTCATTATCTCTCTTGTCGTCGGCGCGAAGCTTGCGGGTTTTTTGGGTATATTGCTTGCGGTTCCCGTTGCGGCCGCGCTTATGGAATTTGCCGATGACATTCAGCGCAAGAAAATAGAAGAGGAAAAGCGGCTTTCCGAAGAGACGAAATAGAAATATGCGCCATGAAAAAGAATTTTTATGTCACGACCACGATTCCGTATGTAAACGCCGACCCACATATCGGATTTGCGCTTGAGGCGGTACACGCCGATATTCTTGCGCGATATCATCTTCTGATTGGAGATGCTGTTTTTTTTAATACCGGTACCGACGAACACGGGCTGAAGATATACCGCAAGGCGCAGGAAGCCGGTGTGTTACCGCAAGCGTATGCCGATGAATACGCGGAGAAATTTAAACAGCTCCAGCCCGCGCTTCATTTGTGGGAGGGGTTGAATTTTATCCGAACCACCGACGCGCACCACAGGGTGGCGGCGCAGGAGTTTTGGAAGCGATGTGATGAAAGCGGAGACATATATAAAAAAAATTATCAGATAAAATACTGCGTCGGATGTGAATTGGAGAAAACCGATTCAGAGCTTAACGAAGAAGGATGTTGCCCGCTTCACCCGAATCAGGCGCTTGAGATTATTGATGAGGAAAATTATTTTTTCAGATTTTCAAAGTATCAAAAACGGCTTTTAAATTTTTACGCGGAACGTCCCGATTTTGTTGTTCCCGATTTCCGTTTTAATGAAATTAAAGCGTTTGTGGAACGCGGACTTGAGGATTTCAGCATTTCACGGCTTAAAGAAAAAATGCCGTGGGGAGTGGATGTGCCCGGCGACGAAACGCAGGTGATGTACGTGTGGTTTGACGCGCTCGTCAATTACATTTCGGCAATCGGATGGCCCGACGATACAGAAAAATTTGAAACATGGTGGCCGGTTGTACAACTTGCCGGCAAAGACCAAATTCGCCAACAGTCCGCGATGTGGACGGCAATGCTTTTCTCTGCCGGATTGGAGCCAAGCAAGCAGATTGTGATTCACGGATTTATCACAAGCGGCGGGCAAAAGATGAGTAAAAGTTTGGGGAATGTCATTAACCCGTTTGATATTGTAAAAGAATATGGCGCTGACGCGCTTCGTTATTACCTCGCGCGGCACATTCATCCGTTTGAGGATAGCGATTTTACGATGGAAAAATTCAAAGAAATATATAACGCGAATCTTGCAAACGGATTGGGAAATGTGGTGAGCAGGGTTATGAAAATGGCGGAAGATAATCTTAAAAGCGGAGTAGCCGTACCGGCTCCCGCGCCCTTTCCCAAAGAATACACCGAAGCGATTGAGGCATACGCGTTCAATCGCGCGATGGATTTTATATGGAGTCGCGTACAAAAACTGGATGAACGCATAACAAAAGAAGAGCCGTTTAAACTCATCAAAAAAAATCCCGAAAGCGGGAAAAAAGTTATCGCGGAGCTGGCGGCAGAGCTTTATTGGATCGGGCGTATGCTTAATCCGTTTATGCCGGAAACAAATGCGAAAATTAAGGCGATTGTGAAAGAAAACAGGATGCCCGAGAATCTTTTCCCGCGAAAAAATTGACGCAAGGCGCGTCAAGATTGCACGCCCCGCTTTCCAACGGGGTTGAATGTATGATTTTTTCTCCTCTTTAAATTTTGACAAAAAATATTTATATGCTTATATGTTATCAGAATCGGTGAGGCGGCATATGTCGCCAAACTATCGTTATTTGACACACTGACGAGAAGGGAAAAAAATGGGCAAAGAAATCGTTTCGCTTACGAAAGGGCTTTGCAACGCTACGCTTTTTAGGGTAGATAGACTTCGCGAAACTGTTGAGGCAATTACATTTACTCCGTTTAAGCACGGGCGCCTATTTCCGCGAGTGAGGCTTCGGCAAGAAAGTCTCGTAACGACTTCTTTTGACGCGTTTTTTGATTTTTTGACCCGTGGGTCAAAAAAGCAACTATTCCGGTCGCTTGGCGAGAAACTCGCAGGGCGCACAGCGGCGTTGGCGCAGGCGACAAGAAGGAATGTGGCGACAGAATTTGTCTCTGCTCTCACAAAAAAGATACAGCAAGAGTTTGCGAGGAAGCCGTTTGAAAAATGCGCCGATACGCCGCAGGAAATTGATTCTCACAAACAGGCCGTAGATCTTCTTGGGCGTGTTTCTTGCGCGCGCGCGCGGAGCGCCTTAAGGGAGACGTCGTCGCAGGGGTGACAGAAAACGCCGAAGCGTTCACGAAAACTTTTTTAGACTCGCTTCTGAATGCTATTCGTGAAGAGACGGCGCAATCGTCGCACAATTTTTCCTCTGAAAATGCGGTTCCACTGCTTCCCAATGGCACAAAAGTGCACGCGTATAACGGAAGAAGGTCTGTAATCGTCGTGGAAGAGAAACCGCAGACGCGCACGATTATGTTTAACAGAAGATTTATCGCTAGGGAGAAAAAAGAGCTTCGCCAAGCGCCCGAATTGCAGAACAATAGCATACGTCTTGCGTTTCCGTATATTCTTTTTGTTTTGTTTTTTGTTGATGGAATATTTCACGGATTGTCTTTATTTTACAGAAACGCGCCTCTGGCGTCGTTAGACGACGCTCTTTGTCATTCAAATATGCCCAATGATTTATCCTTTGGTGTTTGTTTAGGACGCGCAAGACCTTTGGATGATGCCGACATCGGCATTACGGCACGAAGGGCAATTGATAATTTTTGGCAAAGTGTTTTTACCACTGAAGGGGTGCGGTTTGATACATCAAAGGAGATTGACAGGCGCATCGCGAATGTTTTTTGGTGGCATAATCACAGTATGGAAGACCCGGCCTTTCCTCTTGCGGTAAACTGGATACCCGCGAATAATACTCTGCGCTCTATTGTGCGCGAATTTCTCGTGGAAGAATCACTGACGAAAAAACTTGAACGGTTTATCCACCGGAGGATTGGAGAGGCCGATGAACAATTGAGAAAGACAATTCATGAGTATTGCGAATCAATCAGGGTAGAGCCTATTGGTAGCAATATCGCAGTAGATGAGCTTGAGAAACATCTCGCGTCATTGAAAAAAACGCTAATTAAGGCGATGACCGAGCGTCTTGTAGAGCTTGCGGGAGAAGAAGGTTCGGCGGGAAGGGAATATGAAGGGGCGCTCAAGGAAGTTATGGATAGTGTGTTCTCTCAAGAAATGGATTCGTTTGCTCAAGACACTGCGATTCCGCGATTCGTGTCCGCGGGGAAACTTGTTGACAGATTGCGAAGCGGAGTAATGTGGACGGAAGAGGAGCGGGCGGTATGAGTCTTCCGTTCCCGATTGTTATTTTGGAGTCGGGCGTGGCGCTTCCCCCGCACGGTACATGTTATATCATTGCGCAAAACGGAGTGTTTTTGCGAAAACACACCGGAATCGTCAGCGCAACGGTACAGGTGGACAAGATTTCGGCGCTCGAAAAGGTTGAGCCCCGCGCGGAATTGCGCGTTCCAAAACTTCCCGTGTATCTGTGCGCGCGGGCGCTGTTGTTTTTCCGGCGGGTGTATCGTCTGTATCGCTCTGAAGCCGTACTTTTATTGCATTATAATGTGCGCGATAAAATATTTCGCGTATCTTGCCCCGAACAGACGGTAACCCCCACCTCCGTATCCTATGACGCGCGCGGGAGATTTAAGGGGTTTCAGCTTATCGGGACTATTCATTCTCATGCGTCAATGCCCGCGTTTCACTCGGGCACTGATGCGGACGATGAAGCATATATGGACGGTCTTCATATCACCATCGGACACATACACACATTTCCGGTTTTTTCCGTAAGCGCGACAATCGCGGTCAACAACAATCGATTTGTGCGTTCTCCGCAAGACATGCTTGAGGGGCTTCTGGAATCAACAAGCGGAGCTGTCGGTCAAGGGAAAAAAGGAAAGAGTCGCAACGGAGAAATGCCCAACCGTCGGGCGGGGCGGTATTCTGCGGTCGGAGAGACTGCGCGGTTTCACCGCCTCTGTTTTTCGCAAGGAAAAGATTTCCGCAATGTCGGAGTCCCACTCGCGTGGATTGATCGCGTTACGAAAGCGCGATTCGCGGGCGTGATTCAAAATGGAGGAAATGATGGAGGAATATTTCCGTTGAACGACAAAACGGCAAAAACCGAAAGGAGCGTGCAATGAACGGCTACAAAATAAAAGTTATCGGTATTGGCGGCATCGGCGGATGCCTACTGCCGATTCTTCTTCGCTTTTTGGCGTTTAGTGTTCCAAAAGAATCCAGGGTAACATTGATTGACGGTGATTCGTATGAAACCAAAAATCGCGACCGTCAGGAGTTTAATGATTTTGGGAATAAGGCGTTGGTGAGTCGCCGCCGCCTTGAGAGTGGTTATCATGCCGAAGGCGATTGCTTGATGATTATAACGTCGGTTGAGGAGTATATTACGTCAAGGAACGCCTCGGCGCTTATTAGGGAAGGCGATATTGTTTTTTTGTGCGTTGACAACCACGCGACGCGCAAGGTCGTATCGGATAGATGCGCGGAACTTAATACGGTGTGTCTCATTTCCGGCGGTAACGATTTGACCGACGGCAATGTGCAAATTTTTATTCGTCTTCAAGGAGAGAACAAAACGCTCCCGCTTGCGTCGGCGTATCATCCTGAAATTGAATACCCTCAAGATACGCCTCCCGATGAACTCGGCTGCGAGGAAGCAATGGAAAGCAGTCCTCAAATCCTTATTACCAATAACGCGGTTGCGGCAACTATGCTTAATGCGTTTTTGGGATTTTTACAAGGCAAACTCCCGTATGATGAAGTATATCTTGATGTTCTGACAAATAATACGCGGTCAGTACGCCGCAGTTGAATTGCAAACCCCGCATTGTCTCAAAAACAGCGGGGTTTTTCATTGGTTGAGGCGCCCCGCTTGACAGTAGAAAACTACTTTGGTAGGTTACTTACAGAGAAGTTGCGAAATTCATTTTCGCAACATCTCCGCCGGAGGAAAAGGAGTGCCACAATAATGAATGCAACGGTAAAGGAGCAGGTGGGAAAACCGGCGGCAGTAGTGGCCGTAATGTGTGGTGCGAATACGGACGTAGTCCCCGGCGTCGGGAAAACGGTCGGAGAGATCAGGAGGATGCATGCCGAAGAGCTCAACATTCCGCCCGAAGCGCGGGCGTTTGTTAACGGGGAGGGTGTTCCTGACGAGCATGTATTGGAGCGCGACGCGAGTTTAGAGTTCATCCGCGAAGCGGGAGTCAAGGGTTAACGATTCACGTTGAACAATGCCGCTCGGAGCTATAAGCTTACGGGCGGTTTTTTACAAAATACACCCGCCGAGTTTCTTTTTCGTATATACTATATAACATATGCTTTTAAAATATTTTGACATTCATTCACACATTCAATTTCCGCAATTCAGCGCGGACAAAGACGCCGTATTACAGCGTATGGAAGATGAAGGAGTGTGGGCGTTTGTGGTTGGTACTGACGCTGAAAGCTCCGCTTTGGCAGTGCGCGAGGTCGCGGGACATAAAAATTTGTTCGCAACGGTTGGCCTTCACCCAAATGACGTATTCAAAGAAACGTTTGATATTTCCGCGTATCGTGGTTGGGCGCAAAACGAAAAGGTGGCGGCGATAGGGGAATGTGGTCTTGATTATTTTAGAACCAAGAATCAGGAATTAAGAATTAGGCAGAAAGAAATTTTAGAACAGCATATCGCGCTCGCGGTTGAAGTTAATAAGCCGTTAATGATTCATTGTCGCGATGCGCATGATGATTTAATTGATATGCTGAAATCAAAGAAAAGAGAGTGCGGAGAAAAGCTAAGGGGCAACATACATTTTTTCACCGGAAGCAAAGAAATTGCTCAAAAATATTTTGATTTGGATTTCACGATTTCATTTACCGGTGTTGTAACGTTTACGCATGAATATGATGATGTCGTGCGATATGCGCCACTTACGCACATTATGTCGGAAACCGATTGCCCGTTTGCCGCTCCGGTGCCTTACCGCGGAGGGCGCAATGAGCCGGCGTTTGTAACAGAGGTTGTCAAAAAAATCGCAGAGATTAGAAAAGAAGATGCTGAAAAAGTTCGCGACACGCTTGTTCAAAATGTTCGGCGGCAATTTTCAATATGACCACGCGCGGCACGCGCGCGGTTGACCTTTGTTGTCTGTTTTGTTATCATTTCCCCGTATATGACAGAAGCAGATACAGAATTACAAGCGCACGAAGAGATGGAATATGAGGCGCGGTTATACGAGCTTGGGTACCATCTTTTGCCCACACTCTCGGAGGAAACCCTTCCCGAGGAAGTCGGGGCGCTTAAAGACGGTATAGAAAAACATCGCGGTGTGGTGGTGTCCGACCAATCGCCGCGCGTGTTTACGCTTGCCTATTCTATAGCGAAAATTATCAACGAAAAACGAAAGTATTTTGATACGGCGTTTTTTGGATGGATTAAGTTTCGTATGACGCCGCCGCAGGCGCTTGAATTTAACAAGGAATTAAAGCACAATAAAAACATACTCCGGTATATTCTTATTAAGACAAACATAGAAAAAGCGCCGACCTTAAAGAAGATGGTGTTTCTTAAAGAGAGGCGCGCGGAGGATAACAAAAAATCAGTTACCGAAAAGAAGACAACGCCGGAGAAAGTGCTTTCTGAAGAGGAATTGGACAAAACGATTGAAGAATTAATAGTAGAATAAAAAATTTTTTATTCGCTAACCTTCACTAAAATTTGGCATGTATATCAATAAAGCATTTGTATATGGCAATCTTACGCGGGACCCCGAATTAAAATCTTTGCCGTCGGGTACTCCCGTTACGAATTTTTCAATTGCCACCAATCGGGTATGGAAAGACAAAGACGGCAAAACACAGGAGAACGCGGATTTTCATAATGTCGTTGTGTTCGGCAGGCAAGCCGAAACGGTATCACAGTATTTGCGCAAGGGAAGCCC
>CAZKXD010000016.1:0-13249 GCA_964556765.1 uncultured Candidatus Saccharibacteria bacterium
AGAAGCTCCCAAGGGTTTGGCTGTTCGCCAATTAAAATGATACGCGAGCTGGGTTAAAACCGTCAAAAAACTTCAGATTGCAAATTTTAAATTGCAGATTTGAATTAGCCCGAAGATTATTGAGGAATAGCGCGTTTGTTTTAGGAGAACGAACGATGCTTTATACGGCGGCCTTGAGAAGTAATTCTCATTGAAATAAATTAACTATATCGGTGAAGGCCTTTATTTCTTAATTGAAACCTGTGAAATAATGGTTAATACCGAGGGAAGTCGTAGAAATTTAAAATGCAAAGCGAAAAAATAAAAATAACAACGCAAAATTTAAAATTTTAAATTGTTGTTTTGTGCTTTGAGTTTTTATTGACCCCGTAGAGACTACACGTTGATCCCCATTGATTTGTTTGGCTTGCCCTCTGCGAGCGCAGCGAGTCGAAGGGTGGTGATATAGTCCGATCCTGCAAGTAATTGCAGTTGTTGTTAAGCCAAGAAGCTAACGGAGCTAGAAAGCTAACAGCTAAATTATGCGTGAGACAGGTTGGTCTCCTATCTACTGTGGGCGTTGATTCTTGAGAGGATTTCAAAATAGTACGAGAGGACCTTTTGGAACTAACCTCTGGTGTATCTGCTGTCCTGCCAAGGGCATTGCAGAGTAGCTATGTTGGGAGTGGATAACCGCTGAAAGCATCTAAGCGGGAAGCCGGCCTCAAGATTAGGAATCGTAGATCCCTAGGAGATGACTAGGTTGATAGGCTCTAAGTGTACATGGAGTAATCCATTGAGCTGAGGAGTACTAATTCATCATACGACATTCTGTTAGGAAATCTGGAAGCCACACGGTGTGTGGTTTTCGAAGTGTTATTATTTAGTTATTTTGAAAAACAAAATACACAAAAATTTGAAAAAATAAATTCAAGAATTTTGTTCTGGTGACTTGTCGCAGAGGTCACACCTGTTCCTCCGCCGACGCTAAAGCTTTGGCGGATTAATTCGACCAGCCACGCTTCGCGTGGGGTCTCATTGAGCATTCCGACCTGCCCCGTTAGAAATTTTTGAAAATAGAGAGATTAAATATTTAGTTCTGGTGACTTGTCGCAGAGGTCACACCTGTTCCCATTCCGAACACAGAAGTTAAGCTCTGTTGAGGCGATGGTAGTCGCAAGGCGAGAGTAGCTAGTCGCCAGAACTAAGTATTTAACTAAAATTTCTAATCGGGGACACAGAAGTTAAGCTCTGTTGAGGCGATGGTAGTCGCAAGGCGAGAGTAGCTAGTCGCCAGAACAAAGCCCTTGAATTGAATTCAAATTTCCGCTACGGGGTTAAACCCCGTTAAGGCAATGTCCCCATATTAAGAAATCCCGCACCCATTACGCGTTTCATTCTATTTGATATGATAAACTTTTGCTACGATCGTAGGAAAAGTTTATCTTTCGTGTGGCTCACGGACAGTAATGAATTTTTTCAAAAGTGTATTTTGAAGTTTAGCGGGATAAAATCCGCTAGCCGCCAATACGCTTGATTTTGCAAACCCGGTCGTATAAACTGAGAAACAGATGCCAATTCTTCGGAGATTGCCGATGCCTCGTTATTCAAAGGGCGTGAAAATACTTTTAGCGTTTTTGGCGGTTTGGACTATTATATTTGTTGTATCTCTTAATTTTCTCACCGTTAATGCCGATAGCGGCACAGTAACTCTTCACAACTATAAAACGGTCTTTCAATGTCCAAATATTGAAATTTACAAAAAAGGCACGGGGAGATTGGCTTCTTATTATACTGACTATGATTATTTGATTTGCGACAAACAAAGTAGCAATCAAAGTTTTTCTCTCGTGGCAGTCCAAAAAATTGAATATGATAAAATAAGTTTATTGAAATATTTTTTAAGAAGTCAGATTGATCTTTTAAGAAGTTTGATGGGGAAACTGCCGAATTAAAATTATATGCGGGGAAATCAACCCCGCTTTTTTGTATCATTTCGGGCACTTTATACTTTGTACTTTATATTTTATACTTATTTTATGGCATCATGGGCAAGTAAACGGCGTCTCACATACATCGTGCTTATTGCGGGATTTTTTATCCTCGTTTTTTCGTATCCCATTTTCTCACTTTTTTATGAAGCGCCAAGCTGTTTTGACGGGAAACAAAATCAGGACGAAACCGGCGTTGATTGCGGCGGCTCCTGCGAGTCGTTGTGCGTGTTTCAGGCGGCTGACCCGATTGTGTTATGGAGCAAAAGTTTATTGGTTGAATCGGGTATATATGATGCGGTCGCATATATTGAAAATCCAAATGTATCCGCCGGAATTCGTTCCGCGGTTTATAGTTTCAAGCTGTATGATGAGAATGGCGTATTGATAGCAGAGCGTTCCGGCAGTATATTTATAAATCCTCGAGAGCGTGTGGCTATTTTTGAAAGCGGCATAGCGACGGGTCGGCGTGTTCCATCACGAACTTTTTTTGAATTCGCCGCTTCTCCACAGTGGATAGATGTAGACGAAACGCCGCCTTCTCTTTCCGTTCAAAATCAGGTTTTTACAAACGATGGAGCGCGCCCGCGACTGCGTGCCGAAATTATAAATAATTCGCTTGATGTTGTGGACAACATTGTTATCACCGCTATAATTTTTGATAAAAATAACAACGCGATTGCGGCATCAAAAACAGAGGTGGATCGCCTTGCTCCGCAATCGTCAAAAACAATTTCATTTATCTGGCCGCAACCGCTCGCGGACGAGGCAATTCGTATTGAAATTGCGCCGCGTGTAAACATTGTTGAGCGTTAAATGTCATGGATTATGTGATGAGAATGGTGCGTTCAATGGATTATGCGCTTATTGGCGCGGTTTTTTTAATCTCGCTTATGGGACTCCTGACGATGAATTCGTTCGGGGGAGAAAATTATTTTTTTGAGCGTCAGATTATGTGGATAGGCGTGGGGTTTGCCGCGCTATTTTTGTTGAGCGGCGTTGATTGGCGTTTTCTCAAACGAACTGAAGTTGTTACGGCATTGTTTGTTCTGATAAATATAATCCTCCTTTTTTTATTTGTTGCGGGATATGTGGTAAAGGGCGCGCAAAGCTGGTTTCGATTGGGTGAATTTTCGTTTCAACCATCCGATTTTGCAAAATTGTTTCTCATATTGATTCTGGCGAAGTACTTTTCCCGACGACATATAGAAATAGCGCACGTGCGCCATATTCTGTTGTCGGGATTTTATACGCTTATTCCGTTTGTGCTTATTTTTCTTCAGCCGGATTTTGGGTCTGCTATTATCATTTTTTCAATCTGGCTCGGTATGATTATTGTTTCCGGCGTTTCAAAAAAGCATCTGGCGCTTGTGTTTCTTGTCGGGGCGATTGTGTTTGGCGGACTCTGGGTTTCGGTGCTCGAGCCGTATCAAAAAGCTCGCGTTATGACATTTATACACCCGCTTACCGATTTACGCGGGGCGGGTTATAACGCGTATCAATCAACCATTGCCGTGGGGTCCGGCGGGATGTGGGGCAAGGGTGTCGGCTACGGAACGCAGTCGCGGTTGCATTTTCTTCCTGAATATGAAACCGATTTTATATTTGCCGCGTTTGCCGAGGAGTGGGGTTTTGCCGGCGTGCTCATTTTGTTTTTCCTTTTTTTCGTCGTTATGTGGAGGATTTTGAGCAATGCGTTTCTCGGGTCAAGCAATTTTGAAATGTTTTTTGGGCTCGGGCTCGCCATATATTTTATAAGTCATTTTGCCATACACATTGGAATTAACATCGGGCTGCTTCCGGTAACCGGCACGACGCTCCCGTTTATGAGTTACGGCGGGTCGCACATACTCGCGGAATTTATCGGACTCGGGATATTGATGGGCATGCGTCGTTACAAGCGCGACGCGCATCGGGATGAAATTTATAAAGAAGTGGTTGGGGTGTATAAATAATGGGCTTTCTTTTTTAGAATATGTATTATACAGTGTAGAGTATATTTTAGCGGAGCGATTATTATGAAAGATAAAGAAATACAAAAGCTCATTGATGAAGAAGCAAAACGCCAGAGGGGCGTTATTAATCTTATTGCTTCTGAAAACTATGTTTCGGGTGATGTGCTCTCGGCGCTTGGCTCGGTGTTGACCAATAAATACGCGGAGGGATACCCGAGTCGCCGATATTACGGTGGAAACAGAGTCATTGATAAAGTGGAAGAGTTATGCAGGGCGCGCGCGCTTAAACTTTTCGGGCTTTCTCCAAAAGAATGGGCGGTAAATGTGCAAGCGCTTTCCGGATCGCCGGCGAATCTCGCGGTGTATACCGCGCTTGTTCCGTTTCGGGGCAAAATTATGGGTATGACGCTTTCTCATGGTGGTCATTTAACGCACGGGCACGCTGTTTCAATGACGGGAAAATTGTGGAAGCAAATTCCGTATGGCGTTAGCAAAAAAACAGAACAATTAGATTATACAGAGCTTAAAAAAATTGCCCGCGCAAAAAAGCCGCATCTTATTGTTGCCGGTTTTACCGCGTATCCGCGCAGTATTGATTTCAAAAAATTCAGAGAAGTTGCTGATGTGGCTTGCCCCGAGCATGGTCGAAGGGGTGCATATTTGATGGTTGATATGTCACATGTTGCGGGACTTGTCGCGGGGGGTGCCTATCCATCACCGTTTACATATGCGGATGTGGTAACCACAACAACACACAAAACATTACGCGGACCGCGGCACGCGCTTATCTTTTGCAAGAAAGAATTTGCAGAAAAAATAGATAAGAAGCAATGTCGCCGGCATTCAAAATATACGCGCGACAAGTGGTAAAAAATGCTCAAGCGCTCGCAAACGAACTGCAAAAGAGAGGGTGGCGTGTTATCTCCGGCGGTACGGATTCCCACTTACTCCTTGTTGATACATGGATGGAGGGGCGCGGTATCGGGGGCAAAGAAGCGAGCGATCGGCTTGAAAAAGCGGGGATTATTGTAAATATGAATACAATCCCGTTTGACACGCGAAAGCCGATGGATCCCTCGGGCATTCGCCTTGGAACGCCCGCCGAAACCACACGCGGCAAAAAAGAAAAAGATATGGTCAAAATCGCGGAGAAAATTGACAAGGTTCTGAAGAAATGATACTTTCCGAGAAGAAAGTGCTGGCGAGGGGAGATTCTCATGAGGATTATCCAAAGCGGAAATCAAGCCAAAGTTCCTGCGTGGACCGGCAAAGAACTAGAATGCAAAAATTGTGGTTGTAAATTTATGCTGGAATCTGTCGATGTCGTCAAAGTAGAATCTAAATCAAGTGGACACGATTTGGATTATATATATTGGACGCACCACGAAACTAATTGTCCGTCATGTACGCACAAAGTGATTTTTAATTAAGTAGTCAGCATAAGCGCGGCACACCCCGCGCTTTTTAGTTACCCCCATTAATCCAATGGGTACAATCTATAGACATCAATGTTCTTAAATTTACAAAAACAAAAATTGACAAGGTATTGAGGATGTGATAGATATGATTTAGGGATGTAAGAGGAGACCCTCATGAGGATTATCCGAAGCGGAAATCAAGCCAAGGTTCCTGAGTGGGCAGGCAAAGAACTAGAATGCAAAAATTGTGGTTGTAAATTTATGCTGGAATCTGGCGATGTCGTCAAATCTGAATCAAGTGGGTATACGCGTTATATGCCTTGGAGACTCTTCGGGGTTAATTGTCCGTCATGTCAGTGTGGGGTATCTTTTTTAGGTTAAAGGTTATTATCTGCCGATGTTTGATGTCGGCAGTTTTTATATATAAACTTTTCTTATTTTCTGCTTACTACAATCTATTTCATACGATATATCGTATGATTTGATAGTCAGTCTACTTTTTTATATTGATTTTTTATATTAATTATTTATATCTCCAAAGATAAACTTTTGCTACGATAGTGAGAAAAGTTTATCATATACTTGATACTGCATACTAAATACTAGATACTAGAGGGATGATTATTAACGGCAGAGAAATAGCGAATGATATAAAGGAGCGGCTAAAAAAGGAGGTTGTGGCGCGCGATAACCCGCCGACGCTCTTTATTTTTTCAGTGGGCGATAACGCCGCGTCAGAAAAATTTTTAGCTATCAAAAAACGAGTCGCATCCGATATCGGTGTTCCCATTGTGGAAAAAAAATTTAATACAATACATACGGACGAACTCTCTCAAGAAGTTTCTTCTGTCAGCAAGCAAGCTAATTGCGGTATTATTGTACAACTGCCTCTGCCACAGGACATTGAAAAACAAATTGTGCTTAATGCAATCCCGCCGACGCACGATCCCGATGTGCTTTCTGACAAATCGTTTGAGTTATACAAAAGTGGAGAATTGCCGATTTTGCCGCCGGTCGTGGGCGCGATAAAAGAAATTTTATTTCGGCACAATGTGTTCGTGGGGAACAAGAGCGTGGTTATTGTTGGAAAAGGAAAGCTGGTGGGAGTCCCTGCGGCGGTATGGTTTGAAAGGCATCAAAGCATTGTTCAGATTCTTGACTCAAAAACTCCCGACCCCGAACGCTATACGCGGAATTCTGAAATAATTGTTTTAGGCGCTGGCTCGCCCCATTTTTTGAAACCCGATATGATAAAAGAGGGTGTTGTGATTCTTGACGCGGGGACTTCAGAGTCGGGGGGGAGGACAGAAGGGGATGCCGATGTATCATGCGCGCGCAAGGCGTCTCTTTTTACTCCGACTCCGGGCGGTATCGGGCCCGTAACAGTCGCGATACTTTTTAGAAATCTTCTTGAATTAACAAAATAACAATCAACCGATATGAACGAATCACTGTTTTTTTATTTAAATAATTTTGCCGGACAATCCACGATAGCGGATACGGTTATTATATTTTTTTCTCAATATCTTATATACATTCTTATTGCCGGCGCGGCGGTTTTTTTGTGTATGGTGAAAGAACGTCGTTTTGAAAAACTGATTGTCATATTTGGCGGCGCGGCGCTCGCGTGGATTATTTCGCAAGGGATTAACGCGCTTTTTCCGGTCGCGCGACCGTTTTTAATATTTCCGGACGCGCATCTTTTATTTTCACACGGCGGTTATGATTCGTTCCCGTCCGGACATGCGGCGATCTCCTTTGCGCTTGCGCTCGGACTTTTGTATTATCAAAAGCCGCTGGCATGGCTATATGTATTGTTGGCGCTGATTATCGGCGTATCCCGCATCATTGCGGGAGTGCATTGGCCGATTGACGTTGCGGGTAGTTTTTTACTCGGCGGCGCGATCGTTTTTTTGGTGCATCGTTATTACAACGGGCGCGAGAATAAACACGAAAAATAATCTTGTCAAGTGCTCAAAAGCGCGTTTTTTTTGTTACAATCAAAACATCTATGTGGAAATTTCGTTTAATCGCGTTTTTACTTTTGCTTGTCGGCGTTGCTGTCGGGTATTTTGTGTATTTTTCCGAAAAGACGGACGGAAGGTTCGCGTTTACATTGGGGCTTGATTTAAGCGGCGGGACACAGCTGACCTATCGTGCCGATGTGACGGAGATTTCAAAAGAAGAGGTGCGTGACGCGATGGAATCGCTTCGTGACACAATTGAGCGGCGGGTTAATTTATTTGGCGTTACCGAGCCGCTTGTACAAGTGGAAAAAACGGTGGGAATTATTTCAGAAAACGCGGAACAGCGTTTGGTTGTTGAATTGCCCGGCGTGACGAATATTGAAGAGGCGGTTGCGATGATTGGCGCGACGCCCGTCCTTGAGTTTCGCCTTGAACGTCCGGATGACCCTAAAAAAGAGCAGATTTTAAATGAGTTGCGCGTGTTTCAGGAATCATATGAAGCGGGGACTGTTTTAACGCCGAAAGACGTGCCGGACATCAATAGTTTATTTATGCCCACCGGACTTACCGGACGATTCTTGGATAAAGCAACGCTCGGGTTTGATGATACAACGGGCGCTCCGCGCATTTTGCTTGATTTCAATAAAGAAGGCGCCGTATTGTTTGAGAAAATTACGGGAGAGAATGTGGGGAAACTTCTTGCCATTTATCTTGATGGGTTTCCGATATCTCAACCGGTTATACAACAGAAAATAACGGGCGGTAATGCCGAAATAACGGGGGATTTCACTCCGCAAGAAGCCAAGACGCTCATTGGACGGCTAAACTCCGGTGCGCTTCCGATTCCTATTGAATTACTTGGAAGCCAGACGGTCGGCTCTTCTTTGGGGAAAGAAGCGCAAACGAAAGGCATACAGGCGGGAATTATTGGGTCGTTGCTTGTCGCGGTGTTTATGATTCTTTGGTATCGCTTGCCTGGATTTATTTCTGTTGTTGCGCTTGGCGTATATATCGCGTTTATGCTTGCGATTTTCAAATTAATTCCGGTAACATTGACGGCCGCGGGCATTGCGGGGTTTATTCTTTCAATCGGAATGGCAGTTGATGCCAATGTGCTTATTTTTGAACGGACGAAAGAAGAATTGCGCCGCGGGGTTCTCCTCGGAGACGCTCTTCGGCAGGGATTTTTGCGCGCGTGGTCATCCATTCGGGACAGCAATATTTCAAGTATCATCACCGCCGTTATTCTTTTTTGGTTCGGAACAAGCTTGATTGAGGGTTTTGCGCTTGTTTTCGCGCTCGGTGTTTTGGTTTCAATGATAACCGCGATCAGCGTGACGCGAACATTTTTATTTGCTCTCGCAGTAGGCGAGGCGGGAGGTATTTCCAAATTTCTTTTTGGAAGCGGAATTAAATAAACGCAAAGCGTAAAATGCAAAACAAATTAAATGCAGAACGTAAAATGAAAAGTGTAAAATATCTGATTTTGTATCATTGTTTTTCATTTTTCACCCTTCACTTTTAATTTTAGGTTTGAATTATGTTCATCATCCAACACAAAAACATATTTTTTATACTTTCCGCGCTATTGGTTGCGTTTTCTCTTTTCTCAATCTTTTTTTGGGGTTTGCATCCGAGTATTGAGTTTACCGGTGGGGCCATTGCCGAAATACGGTATGAGGGTGAGGTGCCGCCCGTTTCGGATATTAAACGAACACTTTCTGCGGAAAAATTCGGGACTGTTACCGTTCAAGAAACGGGAACGGGCAATTTTCTTGTGCGAACAAAAGATTTAAATTCAGAAGAACACATTGCGTTGCTTAATGCCGCCTCGTTCGGAGGAGAAAAAGTGATAACTGAAGAACGATATAGTTTGGTCGGTCCATCCATCGGAAAAGAGCTTCGCACAAAAGCGTGGATAGCGATTGTGGTTGTGCTTCTCGGCATTATACTTTTTGTCGCATTTGCATTCAGAAAAGTTTCACGCGGGAGCATGCAAAGCGCGCTCCGCGGAGTTTCTTCGTGGCAGTATAGTTTTGCCGCGCTCGTAGCCCTCGCGCACGACATCATTATTCCCACCGGAATTTTTGCTTTTTTGGGAAGTTATTTTATAAATGCCCAAATTGATACATTGTTTGTTACCGCGCTCCTCGCGATTTTGGGCTACTCGGTTCATGACACGATTGTGGTGTTTGACCGCGTTCGGGAGAACGTGCGCCTGAATCAGGAAACAAAATCCAAAGCGACGTTTGAAGAAACGGTTGGCGCTGGCGTTATGCAGACCATGGGGCGTTCCATTAACACGTCATTGACCACGTTGCTTGTGCTTGGCGCGCTCTTTTTCATTGGCAGTGAGGCAACAAGAAATTTTACGCTGGTGCTCGCGGTTGGTGTCATCGCGGGAACGTATTCTTCCATTTTTCTCGCCAGTCCACTCCTCGTTGCTATTGCGGAGTGGAAAAGGGCGCGCTAACTATATGTCGGAATCGTTTAATAACAAACAGGAGCGAGTGCCCTTGAGCAAAGCAAAGAGAAAGAGGATGGAGGCGGAACTCGCGTTTTTGGAATTTCGGGCAAAACGGCTTGGAAATGGCGAAACACGAGCCGCTATTTTTGAGAGCTTCAAGAGCGTCCGAGAGATTCTTTCTCGCGCTGGTTTGTCTTTTGAAGATACGGTGGAGTTGGAGAAACGTATTGCCGATATCACCAACAAAATAGAGAATCTCTGAATACTATTTTCCCAATATACGAGATTGATTTTCATAAAGTGGTGTGGCAGTCTTTAGATAGATGAAACTTGAAAAGGCGCATACTATGAAAAATGACGGGTGTTCGTTTTTCATTTCCCCGATGGTTCAGTTTTTGAACGAACGCGGAGCGCTTGTTTCTCCGCCGCCACCTTTTGCGAGCAATCGCGACACAATGCTTTCCATGTACTCATATATGGTGCTTGTGCGTCTTTTTGACGTGAAAAATATCGCACTTCAGCGTACGGGACGTATGGGAACAGTAGCGTCTTCCGAAGGGCAGGAGGCGGTCGGGGTTGGCGCGGCGTTTGCGATGAAGCAGGAGGATATGCTGTTTCCGTCATATCGCGACCACTCCGCGCAAATCGTTCGCGGCGTGAGTTTGGAGGAGATAATGCTTTTTTGGGGTGGTGATGAACGAGGAAATAATTTTCAAGATTTGAACGTGCGGCACGATGCCGCAAACGCCATTCCCATTGCGACGCAGACAACCCATGCGGCGGGCGCGGCATTCGCGCTCAAGTATGAGGGGAAACATCGTGTTGCGGTATGCATGCTGGGGGACGGCGCCACGTCGCGCGGAGATTTCTACGAGGCAATGAATTTTGCCGGCGTGCAGAGATTGCCGGTTGTGTTTGTGGTTACCAACAATCAGTTTGCCATTTCGGTGCCGCGGGAAAAACAAACCGCGGCGGAAACGCTTGCGCAAAAGGCGATTGCCGCCGGTATCGCCGGTGTTATTGTTGACGGTAATGATATCATCGCCGTCCGATATATTATGGAAAAGGCGCTCGCGCGCGCGCGCGAAGAGTGTATGCCGACGCTTGTTGAAGCGGTTACATATAGGATGTGCGATCACACAACCGCTGATGACGCAACGCGATATCGGGATAAAACCGAAGTGGAGCTATGGCGCGCGAAAGACCCCATTGCGCGGCTGGAAGCCGCGTTGAAGCGATACCCGAAAGAATGTCCATGGTTGAACGACGCGGAAGTGGCGCGTATTGCGGAGGATTGCCAGCGTCAGGTTACGCAAGCGGCAGAAACATATCTTGCGACAGGAACACAGCCGAATGAAACGATGTTTGATACACTCTACGCAACGGTGCCGGCGCCTCTTGTGACGCAACGCGATCTTGTATGCCGGCGTATAGAGGAAGGAGCGGTGTGATGTCTAAAAAAGAAGCGGGCATTGTCGGCACGTTTGAAGAATCAAAACAGGGAAACGAAGAAGGCGTTCTTCTTGTTGACGCGGTGCGTCTCGCGCTTGCGCGTGCGATGAAAGAAAATGAACGCGTTGTTCTTCTTGGAGAAGATATTGGCAGAAATGGCGGAGTTTTTCGCGCGACAGACGGTCTTTTGAAAGAATTCGGCAAAGATCGCGTTATTGATACGCCACTTGCGGAGGGGATGATTGCCGGCGTTGCGGTCGGCATGGCGCTTACCGGACTTCTCGTGCCGGTTGCCGAATTTCAGTTTTCCGGATTTATGTATCCGTCGCTCGACCAGCTTGAGTGTCACGCGTCACGAATGAGAAATAGAACGCGCGGCAGATTGTCGTGCCCGCTTGTATTTCGCGCTCCGTATGGAGCGGGAATTCACGCTCCGGAACATCATTCCGAGAGCAGGGAAGCATTTTGGGCGCACATACCGGGACTCCGCGTCGTTATTCCATCGTCACCGTCAAAAGCGTATGGTTTATTGCTCGCATCAATTAGAAATCCGGACCCGGTTGTATTTTTGGAGCCTAAACGGATATACCGCTCATTTCGGGAACCGATAACAGACGATGGCACGGAATTACCGCTTGATACGTCATTTGTCCTTCGCGAGGGCACAGATGTAACGCTTGTTTCGTGGGGTGCAATGATGAAAGAAACAAAGGCGGCCGCACGCGCACTCGCCAGATATGGCGTTGAGGCGGATGTGATTGACATTGCCACGCTTGGAGCAACGTGCGATATGGAAACCGTTTTTTCTTCCGTTGAAAAAACAGGGAGATGCGTCATTGTGCATGAAGCGGTTAAAACCGGCGGATTCGGGGCGGAGATTGCCGCGCGTCTTGCCGAAGAAAAAATTATGTGTCTTAGAGCTCCTTTGCGGCGCGTTACCGCTCCCGACACGGTTGTGCCGCTTTCGCGGATGGAGCACTTGTTTTTGCCGGATGTTCAGCAGATTGTTGCGGCGGTTCACGAGGTATTGAGATATTAAAAAAAGATATTGCGTTATAATGTCCCGATCTCGGGACATTTTTGTGTGCGCACAGATGTTCTGTTGATGCGGACGCGCCGCATATTAAAAAATTGTTTTTATTATACATAGAGATATACTAATCATAGAGTTTTTTGTTAGGGTTTCTCCGATGACCGTGAAAAAAATAGGGGACATTTTTTCCGGCTTTAAAAATCTTGAATGTGTCATACTCGGACTTTCGCTCGCGCTCTTTTTTCTGCACGGCGCATTGTACATTTTTCTTATTATCGCGCGTCCGGAGTTTGTTGTCGGCACATTTTTAGATGAGAACTTTTTACTCAGCTTTCGTTGGCTTGATCCAGTGTTGTGGGTATTGTGGGCGGTAGGGATTTTGATTTTTGTGCGCGCGGGGATTTTTCTGGTTACACGCCGTCCGTTTCTCGTTCTTGCGGCGATTTTCATTTACGGTATATGCATTGGGTTTGCGCTGGTGTATGGATTTTTGTATGGTTTAACAATATTTGTCGTGGCGTTTCTTCTCGTTTTGTGTCTCATTTGGTTTGATCGTTGGGAATCTAAAATGAGCCGCTTTCTTTAAAAGCGGCTTTTGTTGCGCATTTTGCCAAAAGAATCATAGTTATGTTGGTTTTTTTCTTGCTTGACACGGTTTTTTGGTTCTATATAATAGATTCTTAAGTGCCGTGCGGCACTTTTGTATGTTCTCTGACAACAGTCGTTCGCATTGTGCGTAGTGTGATGCGGGCGATAATCGTAAGGTTCAAAAATTATTAAAATAGTATTTTTTCTTTTGTTCCGTTCACGAGTTTTGCTTGCGCATAGCGCGAGCAAAACTCAAACATTTGACAATTGACTTTTGACAATTGACCGTTGGTTACATGTTAATTGTTCCGTGTCAAATGTTAAATATGCTTTTAGCATATTTATATGTAGAGTTTGATCCTAGCTCAGGATGAACGCTGGCGGCGTGGATAAGGCATG
>CAZKXD010000017.1:0-1527 GCA_964556765.1 uncultured Candidatus Saccharibacteria bacterium
CCATGGGCATTTCTGAAAATCAGGTCAGTATCACGCGAGAAGAAGCTTTGTCCGGTGGCATACTGTATCATTACGGCAATCTTGACCTCGGGAGACTCACCTCGGCTGAAGGGCTCATACTTCCCCAGTCAATCGGCGGCAATCTTTACCTCGGAAGTCTCACCTCGGCCGAAGGACTCACGCTTCCCCAAGCAATCGGCGGCAATCTTAATCTCAACAAGCTCACCTCGGCCGAAGGACTCACTCTTCCTCAGTCAATCGGCGGCAATCTTTATCTCAACAGCATTATCTCGGCTGAAGGCCTCACATTTCCCCGTTCAATCGGCGGCGACCTTAATCTCAACAATCTCATCTCGGGCAAAGGTCTCATACTTCCCCAATCAATCGGTGGCGATCTTAATCTCAACAAGCTCACCTCGGCTGAAGGCCTCACATTTCCCCATTCAATCGGCGGCAATCTTAATCTCAACAAGCTCATCTCGGGCAAAGGTCTCATACTTCCTCGGTCAATCGGTGGCGACCTTTATCTCAACAGCATTATCTCGGCTGATGGCCTCATACTTTCTCAGTCAATCGACGGCGACCTTTATCTCGGAAGCCTCGCCTCGGCTGAGGGCCTCATACTTTCTCAGTCAATCGGCGGCGATCTCTACTTCGGGAGTCTCACCTCGACTGATGGCCTCATACTTCCTCAGTCAATCAGCAGCGGTCTTTACTTCGGGAGTCTGAGCCTCATCGCAGGTGAGAAAGAAAAACTACGAGCGCGTTATCCCCATTTGAATATATTCTAGCGCAGGTCTTGTTTTTTAGACAAGCAAGAAAATGACGCGCGCTTTTTCTCCTGCGGTTTTTTAAAAGAAATCTACATATGTTTATTGGCGGTGGACGCACACAAACGGAAGCCCCGCTCGCCAACTGGCGAGCGGGGCGTTCCATTCACCCTATAATTATTCCATCACAATGCTATGTCCGTTTGGCAATAATCTCTTGGGCAACATTCGGCGGCACAATCGCATATTCATAAAATTCCATTGTAAACGTCGCGCGTCCCTCGGTCATAGACCGAAGCGTCGTAATATAGCCGAACATTTCGGAAAGCGGAACTTTCGCCCGAATCGCCTTCAACATTCCGCGGTCTTCCATTTCCTCTATCTGTCCGCGTTTTGAACTTAAGTGCCCCGTGATATCACCCATAAATTTGTCAGGGGTCACCACCTCAATCTTCATAATCGGCTCAAGGAGAACGGGCTTTGCCTGTCTCGCCGCGTCCTGAAACGCCAAAGAACCCGCGATCTTGAACGCGATTTCCGATGAATCCACTTCATGATACGAGCCATCGTATAATTCAACGGACACATCAACAACGGGATATCCCGCCGTAATGCCGCGACCCATACCCTCTCGCACACCCTTTTCAATCGCGGGAATATATTCCTGCGGGATAACGCCTCCTTTAATGCTGTTTATAAACTCAAAACCCTGTTCTCGTTTTACATTTTTGGGAATCTTCGCGCCCTCTTCAATTTC
>CAZKXD010000017.1:1549-2037 GCA_964556765.1 uncultured Candidatus Saccharibacteria bacterium
TTGTCCCCGACCTCCCGTCTGGCGAATATATTTTGACTCTGCTTCCGATTCCGCGGTAATCGTCTCGCGATACGCGACTTGAGGCGCGCCCGTATTTGCGCCGACGGAAAACTCTCGTTTCATTCGGTCAACAATAATATCCAAATGGAGCTCGCCCATTCCCCAAATAACCGTCTCCATAGTTTCTTGGTCTGATGTTACTTTAAATGTCGGGTCTTCATCCGAAAGCCGCTTAAGCGCAAGCCCCATTTTTTCCTGGTCACCGAAACAACGGGGAGCGGGAATGTGATTTGCTCAAGAACAATCGGCTTGTTTTCGTCGCATATCGTGTGTGATGTTTTCGTATTTTTTAATCCGACAGCCGCGGCAATTTCTCCCGCGTATACTTTTTTCACCTCCTCCCGCTTATCTGCCTGCAAACGCACAATGCGTCCCAACCGCTCTCTTTCTCCAGTCGTGGAATTATAAATATATGTTTCCTTGATGAT
>CAZKXD010000017.1:2047-10933 GCA_964556765.1 uncultured Candidatus Saccharibacteria bacterium
CGCCTCCGCTGTTCCCGAATACACCCTAAAAAAAGTAAGCATGCCCACAAACGGGTCTGCCTGAAGTTTGAACACCAGCGCGGAAAACGGCTCATCATCGGAAGGATGCCGTTCAATTTCTTCGCCCGTTTTGGGATTCGTTCCTTTTACGGGGGGAAGGTCAAGCGGGGACGGAAGATAATCCACCACTGCGTCAAGAATAAGCTGTACTCCTTTATTTTTAAGAGCCGAACCGGCAAATACGGGGAATATTTTATTTTCAATAACCGCTTTTCTCAAAACTCTTTTGAGTTCAGAAATGGGAATTTCTTTTCCCTCCAGATATTCATTCATCAGCGCTTCATCGTTTTGAACAATGCTTTCTACCAGCTCTTTACGAAATTTTTCCGCGGATTCCTTCAAATGTTCGGGCACGGGAATTTCTTTTACCTCGCTTCCCATATTTCCCTCAAAGAAATATCCCTTCATTTTAAGGAGGTCAACGACTCCTTCGTGTTTTTCTTCCTCGCCAATCGGAATCTGCATACGCACCGCGCTCTGCGATAATCGATTGAGAATTGAAGCGAACGATTTTTCAAAATTGCCGCCCATGCGGTCAAGCTTATTGATAAAACAAATGCGCGGAACCTTTCCCTCGTCGGCATAGCGCCAGTTGGTTTCCGACTGCGGTTCAACGCCGGCTACGCCGTCAAAAACGACAACCGCGCCATCAAGCACGCGCAAGGAGCGTTTTACCTCCGCGGTAAAATCAATGTGTCCGGGCGTATCAATAATATTAAAACGATAAAAATTGTCGGGATTATTTTCCGCATCCGTTTTTTTCCAAAAACAGGTGATGGCGGCGGCGGTAATCGTAATGCCACGCTCTCTTTCCTGCTCCATCCAGTCGGTCACCGTATCTCCTTCATGCACTTCGCCGATTTTATGCGTTGAGCCGGTATAAAAAAGAACACGCTCGCTGGTCGTCGTTTTGCCGGCATCAATATGCGCGATGATGCCAAAATTTCTTACTTTTTCCAGTGGATATTTCCGTTCTTCTGCCATAAATAATGAATAAAGGCCTCGCGGCCAAGATGTATATTACTATATATCAAGAATATGTTCTAATCAATAGAGCACGCGATTGACAATAAACGGTAATCACAGTACCATCTGCTTCAGAAATTAGACGGAGGAATTTGTATGCCACGATATGATTTTGAAATAGTAAATACGAGATACGGCAGATTATATCGAGTTTTTTCACATAAAGATCGTGGAGCAACAATCGCAACCTGTCCAGATGTGACCGCTGCTCAAAGAATCGTATCCACACTTGACGCAAACGATGCTTTTAAACAAACCATAGAAAACAACGCGCAACTCATTTCTGACCTTGAATCAGAAATCAGAAAAAAGTGCGGGGATATTAATCAGCTGGCTCGAGACATAGAAGAGCGAGATTTGATAATTGAGAAACTTCAAAAGAGTTTTGCTGCAGAAACAACACTGCGCCACAACCTTCATGAAGCGCTGGACGAATTGGAGGACGCGATAGGAATTGAAAAATAATAGAAGAAACGAAAAACCACCTTGCGAGGCGGTTTTTTCCTTTTTTGTTGATTTTCCAAATCTATGTTACTTTCGCGCAGCCCCACCCCTACCACGAAAAGTGGGCAAACGCCTTGTTTGCTTCCGCCATTTTATGAGTATTGTCTCTCTTTGTGATCGCAGGGCCTTGTCCTTTGCTTGCGGCGATCAATTCTTCCGCCAGCCGTTCATTCATCGGAGCGCCCTTCCTGCCTCGCGCGGCATCAAGAATCCATCGCATACTAAGCGCGAGACGGCGGTCCGCTTTTACTTCGCGCGGAACCATATAATTTGCTCCCCCGATTCTGCGAGAGCGCACCTCAACAAGCGGCCCGACATTTTTTATCGCAGTGTCAAACACTTCAAGCGGATTATCGGTTTTTTCTTTTTCCTTTATAATGTCAAAAGCGTCATATACTATTTTTCGCGCGGTTTCTTTTTGTCCTTTTTTCATCACGTGATTAATAAACTTCTCAACCTTTGTTGAGTTGTAGGCAAAATCAGGAACTATTATTTTTTTCTTTTTAACCGGTCGTCTCATTATATATATTTTAGATTTTTATGCTTTTGGCTTTTTTGAGCCGTATAAACTGCGACCCTGACGGCGCTTGGTAACTCCTTCCGCGTCAAACACGCCGCGCACAATGGTATATCGGACGCCAATGTCTTTCACGCGACCGCCACGCACCAATACAACCGAGTGTTCTTGCAGATTGTGCCCCTCACCGGGAATGTACGCGGTGATTTCCATACCGTTTGTAAGACGCACGCGAGCGATTTTTCTAACCGCAGAGTTTGGTTTGCGGGGATTGGTTGTTTTAACTTGCGTGCATACGCCGCGCTTAAACGGAGAAGGAAATTGCGCGGGACGATTCTGAAGCGCGTTAAAACCGCGCCGAAGCGCAACCGCTTTGGTTTTTTTGCTGACTTTTGTTCTTTTTTTTCTTACTAATTGATTGATTGTGGACATATGGTTAATACTACTACACTCGGCACATATGGCATTTTGAAATGCCGCCGAAACTCAAACACAAACCCAGCATATGCCGGGTACTGTATACAATACTATGTGCCGATTAAAAATGCAACGTGCGTGACATCTTACGGCAATCCGGTTATAAGTTGAAATAAAAAATAGATTAATGGCGAGAGTAGTTTGAAAACAAAAAAAATTACAACGAATATGGCGACAAACCAGTATCGCTCCAGAAACTCCTGAACGAATTGGAGCCGATACGGCAAGAGCGCGAACAAAACCTTTGAGCCATCAAGCGGCGGCACGGGAATTAAATTAAAAATCGCCAACACAAGATTCAAGAAAACAACCGCGCCCGCGATTTCAACAAAAGAAGACGGGAGCCCGATGTCGTGAGAAAAACGGATAAGCGCGGCAAAAACTGCCGCAATGACCACGTTTGCGCACGGTCCCGCAATCGCGACGAGCGCTCCGTCGCGTCGCGGATTTCTCATATTGTACGGATTATATGGCACCGGTTTTGCCCATCCCAAAATAAATCCTCCAAAGAAAAACATAAGCGCCGGAACTATAAACGAACCGACCACATCAAGATGAGACAGTGGATTAAGCGTAAGCCTTCCCGCAAGGCGCGCCGTCGGATCTCCCAACAGTTGCGCCGCATATCCATGAGATACCTCGTGCGCGACCACGGACATAATAAGGACGGCAAGAAAAAAAATAAAAGAAGTTGGGTCAGCCATAGTTGCAAAATATAATCTTTATGATACCATCTAAAAATTGACCGGTAAAATAAATCAATTTTTTATATGGCGAAACAGTGTTTAATTTGTGAAAAGGGTTCAATTATGGGCGGTGGATACAGCAACCGCATCCGCGCCACCAAATTCAACCCAACCGGAATGAAGCGGAAATACCCCAATCTCCAGTGGGCAACTTTTCCCGACGGAAAACGAAAAAGAATTTGCACGCGCTGTTTAAAGAAAAACAGACATTTGATATAGCGTATACTCACAACTGCGTTTCTTGTAATGCCTTGTTTATCGCAAGAATCGCGCGTAATTTCTGTTTCTGCACGCTCCGCGCATACTCCATATTGGAAATACTTCCAACTAAAAAAGGTGAAAGAACCGCATCGTCTCCCCAATATCCCAAGTGATTCAAAATCCGCATAACTAATATAACCTCTACCGCGCGCGCATCTTCCGGTGCCGGATTTTCCGATGAGAGAAACGCAAATCCATTCTCAACATCATCAAAAAGCATTTCGTTTTTTTCCTCTCCTTTAAGAAGCCGCCGCAAAAGAGCCGATATCCTCGCTATAACGGCGTGCGTTTCCGCGGCGCGCGCGCAAGGAGAATAAAAATTTTGTATATGCACCGCGCTTGCCACCCGCCACCCCCCTTTTCCGTGAATAAGGTCTACGCGCGCGTGCGAGAGATCCTGAAGGCCGCGTATATACGCCACGATAAAACCGAAATCTTTCGTAAGCAGATGCAAAAATTTACTTGCTTCGTCAGACGGCAAACTTGAAAGAACAATCGCCTCGGTGTGCTCCTTACCGTGTATCATTTTTTAATTCTATACCAAAAGAAAGCCCGTCAAGGAGATACCGCTCGCCCGATGCATTCCCAAAAGAAATCGCGCTGATTGATGCGGATTTTTTAAGTTCCTGCTCAAAAGATTTAATAAATGCTCTCCCCGATTCTTCCGTATCAATGGTAATGCGCACGCTCTGTGACGGCAAAAGCCCCGCATTTTTTCGCAAATCTTGAATGTGCCGCATAAGTTCGCGGAAATTTCCTTCCCGCCGCAATTCGGCGGTTACCACGGTATCCAATACAACATCCTCCGAAATGTCAGCCCCGAACAGCACCTGCTTCACGTTTATCTCATCCTTAATGAGCGCGACGAGCTGTTCATTGTCTTTTATCCGCGATTCTTTTTTCTTAACGCGCAACTCTGAAAGCGGCTGTCGCACCTTAATGCCGGTTTTCTGCCGCGCCTCAAGAGCAAGCGACACTATTTCCCGCACGCGCGCCATATCGGAAAGAACGCGCAAATCTTCGTGCGTTCCAAACAGGCGGTGCAATAGCGCCATCGGATTCGGCCACACGGGAATGGCGGGGTCCTCTTTCGGCCATGACAAAAGATGCACGCTCTCGTCATCCTTTGATAGATTAACATTTTTGTACAATTCTTCCGCAACAAACGGGGTAAACGGCGCCATAATCTTTGAGAGCTCCAAAAGCACAAAACGAGTCGTGGCTATCGCGCTTTTGCCGTCTTCCGTATCGCTTCCCTTAAATCGTTCACGAGAGCGCCGTATATACCACACCGACACATCTTCAATAAAATCTCCTATCGGGCGAACCGCTTTGTCTAATTCGTATCGTTCCATTGCGTATGTTACTTTGTTTATCAACTCAAAGAGCTTTATCAAAATCCAACGGTCAAGAACGTGCTTCGCGCGCGGAGCTTTGTTCGTCTGCGGAGAGGGCGGAACATCACCGCGATGAAGTTCGTAAAACGCGCACACATTACGAATGCGGGCAACAATTTTATTCATTGTTTCTTGCACGTCTTTTTCTGAAAAATTCAAGTCTTCCCCCCGCACAAGCGGCGAAGAAAGAAAATAATACCGAAGCGCATCCGACCCATAGGTGTCTATAACGGCAACGGGGTCGGGATAATTTTTCAGTTTCTTGCTCATTTTTTGTCCGTCCTCCGCGAGAATCAACCCGTTGACAACTACGGAGCGAAATGCCGATTTCCCGAAAAGGCCGAGTGAGAGCACGAGTAGCGTATAAAACCATCCGCGCGTTTGATCAAGCCCTTCCGCGATAAAATGAGCCGGAAAATTTTTTTTAAATAATTTTTGATTTTCAAACGGATAGTGGAACTGCGCGAACGGCATTGACCCCGACTCAAACCAGCAATCAAACACGTCGGGAATTCTTTTCATCGCCCCTCCGCACCGACAGACAAGCGCGACCGCATCAATAAACGGACGATGCGCGTCTAATTCGTAATTACCGTTCCTCGGCATAGGTGTATAGGGGAGAAGCCGGATTTCGGCATTGGCGATAAAATTGCCCTCCTCGCGTTTCTTCTTTGCGTCAATCGCCTCTTCATCGCTCCACCCGAATGCGGCGCTCCACAGTTGCCACGCGGCATCTTCGTGCGTCACCATAAGAATGGTCGTGTTGGTATATGTTTTCTCAAGATATTCCAAAAAATCACCGACACGCTTTTTAACATCCAACAAGTTTTCTCCTCCGGCGGGGCGTCTGCTAAACCGTTCAGCGTACGAAGAAAAATAATTTCTATACGCAGTGATTGATTTCCCGTCAAATTCTCCCACTCCCACTTCGGTAATGCGCGGGTCAACGTGAATCGCGTCGGCGGGAATGCCGATTTCGCGCGACGATATCGGCGGTTTCTTTCGCGCGCGGCATGGGAGAAACAAACACAACGGCAACAGACTTTCCCTTGAGCGCGGACGCCGCGCGAGAAATGTCTTGTTTCCCTTTTTCGGTAAGGCCGTATTCTTCGCGCGGAATTGAGTTCACCAAGCCCTCCACATTATTTTTTGATTCTCCGTGTCGCATCACATAATATCGATTGCCCGAATTACAAACTTTTTTTCGTATATCATCCAGCCCGCCGATAATTTCAACGGCGCGACACGATTCACATTTCCAGACCGGTATCGGAGCTCCCCAAAAACGCGAACGGGATATTGCCCAATCACGCGCGCCAAGAAGCCATTTGCCAAATCTTCCCAAACGAACCGAGTCGGGAATCCACTGTATTTTTTTATTAAGAGAAATTAATTTTGATTTTATCGCGGTAACCTTCACAAACCACGAAGAAGCGGCGTAATTCAAAAGCGGGGTATCGCATCGCCAGCAATGCGGATACGCGTGCGTAATTTTTTCCTTTGCGAATAAAAGATTTTTGTGCGCCAGATATTGTATGATTTTTACGTCGGTTGCCTGATGGTCGTACTTTGGCTTCACGGGCAATCCCGCGAAATCTTTGACCTCGGGCTTAAACACTCCGTCAAAAGAAACGTGCTGAATGAACGGAAGGTGTTTTTTAATTCCCATATCCATATCGTGTTCTCCAAACGCGGGCGCGATGTGCACAATGCCCGTTCCTTCTTCCGTGCTCACAAACGGGGCCGAATACACCTTCCACCCGTGTTCACGATTTTTTAGCACAAGCGCGTCCGAATAATAATTAAAAACCGGCTTATATTTTTTCCCCACAAGTTCACTACCTTTAAATTCTTCCAAAATTTCATATGATTCACCGCCCAAAATGTCTGTAGCGCGGTTTTTCGCTAAAATATATTGTTCGTCACTTTTTAATTTTGTATTTCCATTTTGACTTTTGAGTTTTGATTTTTGAATTTTGACGTAAACGATTTCATCATGTATGGCCAACGCGACATTCCCCGGAAGCGTCCACGGGGTCGTCGTCCACGCGAGGAGAAACGTGCCGAGTTCATCTTCAAGCTCAAATTTTACCGTCACGGAAATATCGGCAATATCTTTATATCCCATTCCCACCTCTGAAACCGCGAGCGTCGTTTCGCATCGCGGACAAATATGCATTGATTTATATCCCTCATACACAAGACCCTTGTCGTACAATGTTTTAAATGCCCACCAAATGGATTCGGTGTACGCAACATCCATCGTCCGATAGTCGCGCTTCATATCCACCCACCTGCCGAGGCGCGGAATGATTTTCTTCCATTCCGAGTCATATCGCAGTACGCTGTTTTGCGCCGCTTCGTTGAATTTTTCTATGCCGAATTTTTCAATGTCTTTTTTATGTTCAAAACCAAGCTCGCTCTCTATCAAGTTCTCAACAGGAAGGCCGTGGCAATCCCATCCCCACTGCCGACGCACGTGGTATCCGCGCATTGTTTTATATCGCGGGATAACATCTTTTATAGTGCTCGCAAGCAAGTGTCCGTAATGCGGAAGACCGGTCGCGAACGGCGGCCCGTCATAAAATACAAAATCGCCACGGGGAGATTTTTTCTCCAAAGATTTTTTAAAAATATCGCGCGCATTCCAAAAAGAAAGGATTTCTTCTTCTTTTTGAGCAACAATGCTTTTTTGTTGGGAGTTTTCTGTACGCATAGAGAAGCAAAATACTTTTTGATGATACCATTATATAGAAAAACGCGCCATTGGCGCGCTTAAATCAGAGTTATATATCTCGATGTGTTGATGCGTTAAAAGTTGGAGTGCTAATTATTTTTTTAAAAGAATTGGATCCCCTCGTGGCGTCAGGCGATTGACAGAGCGTTGTGGTGGTTCTAACATAGCAAGCTCCTTCTTGCCTTCCGTGGTAATGCGCAATCCAACTATACATGTTTCAAGGTCGCGAACACGTTTCTTTTTCATGATTTTTGTCTCAACATAGCCATTGTCAATGCACATTTGTACGATAGCAGTGCTAACACCCGTTGGAAACCTCTTAAAAACATGCCATGCCTTTTTTGTCTTAAGTGTCCGAAGGAGTGTTCTAACGCGCGGCTCTTCAGATTGTCGCCTCGCGTTTTGCATCACTATAGAGCGTTGTTCTCTTGCGTAGCGTTCATTTACTTCTTCTACCGTGTCATCGTGAAGCCATCCCATCATGTGTTCGTTCTCCTGTATGGTTAAAATACAACTGCCCTTAAGATTAACTTATTTATAATTACTTGTCAAGCGTGCTTCGCACCGATAACCTGGTGGCGGAGACCGTAGGGTATCAAGCAACGAAATGAATTTCTGAAACCTCCACAGAAAAATTTGCACGGCTCTGCTTCAGCAGAAAATTTTCCTGCTTAAGCGAGGATATTCAGTTTTCAAAACCTTGCGGACCGAACACTCAACATGTTGAGTGTTCGGGAGCAGAGCAAAACCCCTCTTGTGAGGGGTTTATGCGTGTTTTGAAAACTGAATATCCGAGCACCCTCTACATTTTTTCCGGCGCAGAAATTCCCAGAAGCCACAGCCCGTTTCGGAGCACGATTGAAACCGCCTCCGTAAGCGCAAGGCGGTATGGCGCTTCTTCCCCGCCATCCGCTTCAGTATCGCCCGCAACGGGCACGATTCGCTCCTTCGCGTAAAACGCGTTGAATGCTCCCGCAAGTTGCGTAAGATACGTTGCTATGTAATGCGGCTCCAGCTCTTTATAAGAACGCAAAACCGTTTCAGGAAATCTCTCCAAAAGTCGCTCAACATCTCCAATCCGTTCGGGGATTTTTTTTACCGATGCGGTTATGTGCGCCTTTTTTGCCCTTTCAATCACAGAATGGGCGCGCGCGTATGTAT
>CAZKXD010000017.1:10943-11400 GCA_964556765.1 uncultured Candidatus Saccharibacteria bacterium
TTTGCGCAACACACTTTGTGTCCTAGCGTACGTATATTGCAAATACGGTCCGGAGTCCCCTTCAAATGAAAGTGACTTTTCAAAATCAAAAACGATATCATTCCCCGCTGATTGTTTTAAAATGGAATACTTAACCGCGCCAACGGCGACTTGTTCGGCAATTTCCTCTTTATCTTGCATATCAATATCTTTCATTTTCCGGAGCACCCTTTCTTTTACGTCATTAAGCAAAGACTCCGCAGAAATCACCTCTCCGGTTCTCGACGACATTTTTCCGGAAGGCAGCCGCAACATACCGTGCGGAATGTGTTTTGTTTTTTCTGCCAATTCGGGAAAAACGTGTCCCATTGCCGTATGCACTACGCGAAAATAATCTTTCACTTCGTTTCCTGTCACAACATACGAAATATCGTGCGGATATGTTCCGTGTTTTGTTCCCGCGAGGCCGAGTTCCTTT
>CAZKXD010000017.1:11410-11622 GCA_964556765.1 uncultured Candidatus Saccharibacteria bacterium
ACCACCCGCGTGTGAAGCGCGGGGTCAATCCGCTCTCCGTGAAATACGACCGCTCCGTCACTTTCTTCAAATATATCCCCGTGTTTTTTAACAACGTCTAAGCCGACAGGCCCGCTTTCGTTTTCAAAAAAATAAAAATCAAATTTCGTTCCAAGCCGTTTGTATATTTCTTCAAATTTTTTAAGGGACTCCTCCCTTCCGTTTTCATACAG
>CAZKXD010000018.1:0-2519 GCA_964556765.1 uncultured Candidatus Saccharibacteria bacterium
GGTCTATGTATACGAATATGCAAACTCGCGCATATGCGGATTTTTACAAATAATTCGCATGGTGAGTGCCCGGTAGGCGTATTCGTGTTATGGTTTGTAAATAATTTGTAAAACCTCTTTTGTTTTTCTTTCGAATCGGTCGGTCGCGACGATTTCAAAAATATTCAAATGCTCGGCAAATAATACTTCTTCGCTGAATTTTCCCGACTCGTCCGTGTAGATTTGCCGGCCGTTTAGTGTAATGTACGCGGCACGTTCTATTATTCCTTCAATTTGATAGTGCCGCACGGGGATTGTTTCTCCGTTTTGCGGCGTGATAATCGTAATGCGCGGCCCTTGTACGAAAGATTCTACTCTGGCATAAGCATATCCGAGTATCAATAAAAGCACAATTGCCGTACTCCCGATTTTAATGCCCGATGTGATTGTTTGGCGCGACATAATTTATGCGCGCATCTCGTTTCTTTCTTCCTCGGCTTCGTCTGGAAAACTCTCGGTATCCTCCGCGGCTTCCATATTTATTTGTTCATCGGCGGAAACAAGAATCTCGCGGGGCTTTGCTCCTTCACCCGGTCCGATAACTCCGCGCTCTTCCAGCATATCCATAATTCGCGCCGCGCGCGCGTATCCGATTTTTAGTTTTCTTTGCAAATATGTGGTGGATGCTTTTTTGTTTTGAATAACGATGTCGCGCGCTTCCGCGTACAGAGCATCGTCCGAATCTGCGTCTTCAGACTCCTCTTCTTCCGTTTCGCTTAAAAATATCGCGTCTTTTGGTGAAGAGCTTAGGCTTAGGTCAACCCCGAAAGCGTCTTCTGTATTTTGGGAAGAAAGAAATTGGACTACCTTTTTTATTTCAGGTTCTCCGATATACGCCGATTGCAGCCGCATCGGCTTTCCCATATCGCCTGCGAGAAACAGCATATCTCCGGCGCCAAGAAGTTTCTCGGCGCCCCCCATATCAAGAATGGTTCGTGAATCTGTTTGTGAGGAAACCTGTAGGGCAATTCGCGCGGGGATGTTTGCTTTGATAAGTCCGGTTATGATGGCGACTTGCGGACGCTGGGTTGAAAGGATGAGGTGAATTCCGACGGCGCGCGACATTTGCGCAAGACGCACAATCGCGGATTCCAACTCACGGGGATAAGAGCCCATAATATCAGCGAGCTCATCAAGCACAATGACTATGTACGGCAATAATTCGGGAAGAGACGCATCGGGGGTTTCTTCTTTTGCGTGCTTGTAAGCGGGCTCAACAACGTTCTTGTGATAGGACTCAATGTCGCGCACGGCCTCCGCTTCAAGTATGTCATATCGCCGATCCATTTCTTTTCCCGCCCACTTAAGAGCCAGAATTGCCTTTTTGGGTTCCGTGATGACGGGCGTGAGAAGGTGGGGGATATTATTATATAACGTGAGCTCAACGCGTTTTCGGTCAATCATAATGAAACGCATATGCGCGGGAGAATTTCTGTATAAAAGAGACGTGATAATCGTATGAATCATAACGGATTTCCCTGAACCGGTCGCGCCGGCAATCAAAAGATGCGGCATTTTATTTAAATTTCTCACTACGACTTCTCCGGAAATATTTCTGCCGACCGGAAACGCGAGCGGAGCCGAGGCGTCTTTTATTTGGGGAGATTTGAGGAGCGACCCGAGTCCGACGGTTATTTTTTTACTGTTTGGTATTTCAATGCCCGCAAGAGATTTTCCGGGGATGGGCGCTTCAATACGAAGCGGATGCGCCGCGAGGGCGAGCGAGAGGTCGTTTTGCAGAGTTATGATGCGGGAAAGTTTTATTCCTTGCGCGGGCTTGAGCGCGTAGCGGGTAAACGAAGGTCCCACGGAAACCTCATCCATTTCAACACTGATGCCAAAATTTTGAAGCGTCCTCTTTATGATATTCGCGTTTGCTTTTATGTCGCCGACGCCCGGCTTTCCGCGGTCTTCCTCAAGCAGTGAAAGCGGCGGCGGAGTATATTTTTTTGATTGTAAAAATTGAAGCGGTTTAAACAAAGAAGCGGCGATCTCGTCTCTTTTTGTTTTAAGCGCATCGCGCGAAGAAGCGCCAAGTGGCAGTTTTTCTTCAGCGATTTTCTCCGCGTCCGGCTCCTCCGTATCCGGCTCGTCTTTTTGCGATTCATCGGATACTTCTCCGGAAAGAGTGACGCCGGAGTCAGATTCTCGCGCGTTAACGAAACGGTTTCGTATCCACAAGAGGGGAGCAAGAATAAGAGACATTATCTTTGAAGGGGTTGCGTCAAAAAATATAAGAAGCGAAATACATACGAGACCGGCAAGGATAACTTTCGTGGCAAATACGTCAAATAAGGCAACAAGCGGAGACGCGAGCAAAACTCCGGCGGTTCCGCCCCATGATGTGTGTGTGAGGCCCAGCAATGCAAGCCCTGATAAGACAAACAAACCCCCTCCGAGAAGACCCGTTGTCATAAATCGTGGACGATTTGAAAAAAGCAACAAGGTTCCAAAACCCAACAAAAAAAGCGGAAAGAGAA
>CAZKXD010000018.1:2529-4786 GCA_964556765.1 uncultured Candidatus Saccharibacteria bacterium
GGCAGGAATTTGAAAAGGCAATGAAAGAAGGCAAGGCCGACAAACAAATTTTTTATTGACGAGCCGACTATTCCCGCTTTGTCGGCGTATGCAAGGGAAAAAAATATTGCTATTACAAAAGAAGATATTGAAAGTATCCAATGTTTTGTTTCGTCTTGCAGGGTGGGCAGAAATGAGAAACCGTCATCTTTTTTTTCACGCGTTTTCTTTCTTTTTTCCATAATTATATATACATAATAACATACAGACGGATATTGTATGCAAAGCTTCTCGTTTTTATATTCCAACACCACTAAAACTTACAATAGAATGGCTGTAAAGTATGCACGATATAAATATCGGATATAATAAATTTTATCGGACATATAAAAAATAATGAAAGACATCAAAATTTTTAAATAAAAGACATGTTTGCAGATGAAGGACACAAAAAAGACAATATGTACGCAAAGAATCAAAATAATTCTTTGTCGCGATTTGATATGGAGTCAACAGACCAACATCTTATTTTTATTTCACAAAAATCGGAAAAAATCACTATTGCGTTATATATGATAACGGACTTTCTAAAGGACAATGAGCCGTTTAAATGGGAAATGCGTAACGGTGCTTTGCAATTTATGTCCTTTATAGAATCTCTTAAAGGACTCCGCATCGCGTCTCAAAAAGAGCATGCTATTCAGAAATCACTGCCCATTTTATCTCATACTCTATCACTTTTAAGATTAGGCGTATCTATTCGCTTTATTTCACAAATGAATTATTCAATTTTGAGAGATGAGTATACAAGTCTTTATGAGACATTGCGAGATAGATTGCAAATGAATCAACCGGTTGATGGGCTTATGTTGCCTCAAGACTTTTTTGACCTTAAAAACGACGATTTTTCTATAGGACAAAGTAATAATTATAAAGGACAATCTAAAGGACAGCGTAAAGGACAATCTCAAGGACACAGGCACGAAAATAACGATTTTGTTCAAAGACAGGATGCAATATCGGACACAAATCTTTTGCATAAGGATACGGAATCAAGCGACGAACACAAGAGTACAGAATTAGCGCCTATTGATAATAATTCTGATCAGTCAAAAAATCTAAGCGTATCGCCGGCAGATATTGAAAGCAGAAAGGGGATGCGGCAGGACATTATTTTAAGACTGCTGAAAACACGGGGAGGAATAAGCATAAAGGACATTTCCGGTGTTATATCCGGATGTGGTGAAAAAACCATTCAGAGAGAGCTTGCTTCTCTTGTCCAAAGGGGTTTGGTGCGGAAAATGGGGCAAAGAAGATGGAGTACTTATGAATTAATATAGTGTTTTACGCACATATCGGCTATACATTACACAATAAATATGCAGGTTTTTCAAGTAACTTTTTTGTAATTTTAGTGTAGGATGTTGTCTTGGGTATCCGGACATTATTAAGAACAAAGTATTTGACAAGAGGTATATATTATTTATTAATACATATCTTTGACTCATACACGGATTGATTAAGTTATCCACAATTTTATTTACAGTACGGTTGCGCACATATATAATAATGTTTAGGAAGAAATGGGTGAACATGATGCGTGCTTTTTCTGTATCCGCATTTTCAAAATTTTGAAATGCGAACTGAAAACGAAACACGTCTCGGCTATTGAGAATCTGAATCGGGCGTATGTGAGCACTTTGACAATATCATATTGATACTGATTGAAAAAAATATATTGAACTGAAAGATTTTAATTTAATTTTTACAGTTAATTTGGTCGAGGTGTCTTAACGATGCCTAACGCATTACTAACGGTATTAAGATTGTTAAACGAAGGTCGAGTACGCATAGCCATAACGAACGAACGGAATAAATTTTTTTGTTCGAGCGTCGGCCGTGTGTCGTATATATTTACCAGAATAATTTTTTGTTGGACGCAGTGTGTGTCTCGCAGAAAATTATAAGGTTCAACAAGTTCAGTAGACACAAAAAATTTAAAATTCATCAGACGTATTTAATCACCCAAAAATACATCTTGTTACATTATTATCAATCTGCCGCGGGCGCTGATTTGCCCATCGGCATACATTATTATTTATTAGTTAACATTAATCAGTAACGCATTACTTAATGAAAATGATTTGTTCAGAATAAATCATTTTAAAAAATATAAACTATGAGTAACATTATTACTTCCAAAACTGTCAAAATGATCGGTTTGGTTGTTGCGTTTATGCTTGTCGGTATGGTCTTCGCGGCCGCACTTCCGAGCACC